>JBJERK010000110.1:0-3301 GCA_051882255.1 Ruminiclostridium sp. | reverse complement strand
GATATTGGCGCAGCTGAAAAGCCTTCCTATATTGCAGGGGATTATGACGCATCAGATGAGGGCGTGTATTATGAAAATCCTGCGGCGGATGCAGGTATAGATAACAGCTATGACAGTGCTTTTGACAGCTATGAGTATGAAGAAGCAGCGGGAGAATATATTGCGGAGGACTGCTGTCCGCCCTGGGACCCATACGAGCCTTACATACCCGAGGTTCAGGCAAGAGCGGGACTTCTTACAGGCGGCGAGGTAAAGGACAACGAGGGCTGGAATGACTGGATTTCTCTTTTCGGGCAGCGGGAAGGCTGGTCGGAGCTTTCGGATAAGTGGAGAATGTCAACTCTCAGCAGAATTGCGGTTGATGTTAAGAACGGAAACGGAACGGTGTCGGGCTGTACAGTAAGACTTATGGATAATAATACCGTTGTCTGGACAGCAGTTACCGACAATAACGGCAGAGCCTATCTTTTCGATACATTAAAGAAGAACAAGGCGGGAAAAAGCCTTACAATAGAAGCCGACCTTGGCAGCGAGGTAGTTTCCTGCGATTACGAAGGCAAGGATACGGTAATAGAGGTTAAAGGGAACGACCTTTACGAAAACTCCCTTGACCTTATGTTCCTTATAGATACAACAGGCTCAATGGACGACGAGCTTACCTATATACAGGCGGAGCTTGCTGACGTTATAAAGCGGGTTACAAAGGAAAATAATACGGAGGTTTCCTTAAGCGTTAATTTCTACCGTGACGAGGGCGACGAGTATGTTTTAAGGTGCAACGACTTCACCGACAGAATAAACGGCGCAATCCGGGTTCTTAATGAGCAGGAGGCAAACGGCGGCGGAGATACACCCGAAGCTGTTGCTGACGCACTTGAAGCGGCGCTTCAGAGAAACTGGAGCAAAAACAGCATTAAGCTTATGTTCCTTGTGCTTGACGCTCCGCCCCACGACGAGGACGCAGGCAGAATGCCAAAGCTTATCGAAAAGGCTGCTGAAAAGGGTATAAGAATTATTCCTGTTGTTTCAAGCGGCGCTGACGAGGATACAGAATTTCTCTGCCGTACAATGGCGATTGCTACCGGCGGCACATACACCTTCCTGACCGACGACAGCGGAATAGGAAATTCACACCTTGAACCTACGGGTGCAGACTACACCGTTGAAAAGCTTAATGATATGCTTGTGCGGATAATCGGGGAATACTGCAAAAAGAGCGTTAAAAATAACGCAAAAACAGAAACTCCCAAGGCTTTTGTTGTCAAGACAAGCGATTATTTCCAGGACAGCTCTCTTTACTGCGACATTATAATCGGAAGCGAAAAGGAACTTGAAAAGTTCTATAACACATACGGTAAAAACGAGACTATCTACGATTTCGCCGAAAATGTTGATTTCAAAAAGCAGGTAATTGCAATAAGGACGATTTCTTCCTCTACGGGAAGCGTTAAGTGCAGTATCGGAGAAAAGGGAGTTTATGTTAAGGACGGAAAGGTATGCTTTGATTACAGCCTTGAATATCCTGAAATAGGCACCTGCGATATGGCTTGTATATACGTTGTGGGTGCAGTGGATAAGAGCCTGCTTAAATGAAGATAAGAAGAATTGTAATTATAGTCTTGTCCTTACTTTTAGCGGCAGTTCTTCTTATTCCGAGGATAATACATTTCAACGACGGTACTGTAATTTATGCTGCGCCGCTGTACCGTGTAAAATTTGAAGGAATAATTGCTGAAAGCGATGAGGCGGCGGAAAAACTGCCGTACATTACGGTAGAAATATGCGGTTTTGAGATATATCGGGATTAATATATCAGCGCTTGCTGCGAAAACAGCAGGCGCTGAAATTTTTTGAAAAATTTTGAAAATACCTATTGACAAGTGTATATGAATGTGATATATTGTGTATATCGGATATGCACAATATCAACAATAGATACTCCGCATATCAAATATCATACCTATTAAATCAGGCTGTTCCTGCCGCTGTTGCCGTCAGCAGGCAGACTGCCCGAGAAAAGGACGGCAGTATGAATATTATTATTACAAATTCCGCAGGAGTTCCTATCTATGAGCAGATTGCTTCGCAGATAAAGGGAATGATTATAAGCGGAAAGCTTAAGGAAGGGGAAGCGCTCCCCTCAATGAGAGTACTGGCGCAGGACTTAAGAGTCAGCGTTATCACTACAAAAAGAGCATACGAAATCCTTGAAGCGGAAGGACTTATCCAGTCCTTTACGGGTCGGGGCAGCTTTGTTGCCGCTCAGAATCCCGAGCTTCTAAAGGAGCAGAATCTCCGTGAAATCGAAGCTCATCTTACCGCCGCTGTGGAAATTGCGCGGCAGAGCGGGGTAGAGCTTAAGGAGCTTACGGATATTCTTTCTATTATTTACTGCGGCTGACCGCAGGGAAGGAACGGGTTACTATGGAGAACAGTATTGAACTTAAAAACGTTACAAAGGGCTATAGCTCATTTGCTCTTAAAAACGTAAGCTTTGCTGTGCCGCAGGGTACAGTTATGGGCTTTATCGGAGAAAACGGAGCAGGAAAATCCACAACAATAAAGGCAATTCTCGGACTTATTAAAACCGATAGCGGCGAGGTAACAATCTTAGGCGAAAACTCCGCTGATATTTCCGCTGAAACAAAGGAGAAAATCGGGGTTGTATTTGATGGGCTTGCTTTTCCCGATAACCTTACAGCAAGCCAGCTTAACAAGGTAATGGGAGGAATTTATAAAAGCTGGGATTCGGAAAAGTTCTTCGGGCTTGTGAATAAATTCGGACTGCCCTTAAAGAAAAAGTTCAGGACCTTTTCGAGAGGTATGGAAATGCGGCTTTCTATTGCCGCCGCCCTTTCCCATAACCCGCAGGTGCTTCTTCTTGACGAGCCAACAAGCGGACTTGACCCGGTTATGAGAAGCGAGATACTTGATATTTTCCTTGATTTTATGCAGGACGAAACCCATTCGATTCTTATTTCCACCCACATTACAGGCGACCTTGAGCATATCGCGGACTACATCTGCTTTATACATAAGGGGGAAATTGTTTTCACCGAGGACCGCAACGAAATGCTGGACAAATACCGTATTCTGAAATGCACCGATGAACAGCTTTCCCTTATCGACAAGGAGGATATTATCGGCATGAGAAAGGGTCGCTTCGGAAACGAGGTGCTTACCGACAAGGCGGAAAAATACGCTGATATTCCCGCCGATGTGCCAACGATTGACGAGATTATGGTTTACTATGTAAAGGAGCAGGAATAATGAAAGGAATGCTTTATCTTTCCCTTATAAT
>JBJERK010000109.1:0-3963 GCA_051882255.1 Ruminiclostridium sp. | reverse complement strand
CGATTACAGACAGAAACCTCCTGCGCTTATCTGCGCAGGAGGTCAGCTTTTATTCTTCCGCAGTATCGGTTATAGTTTCTGTAATATCTTGTGAAGCTTCCGAGGTAATTTCGTTTTTCTTCCTGCTCTTTTTTCTGCTTTTAGGACGGAAGCGTTTTCTCGGCGCCTTTTTCGCTAAAATAACGCAGCCTGTTACCGCGGCGGGTATCAGTATAGCGATATGTACGCCTGTACTCGGGCTTTTATTTCCGTTTGCAGGCGTTGTATTTCCGGGCTTTGCCGGCTCTTCCTCGTCGCCGATTGTTATTATATCGCCGCTGTCGTCGTCATCGTCGCCGATTTCGATTATTTCAGCGTCGCCCTCGTCGTCACCTGTTTCGCCCTCGTCGGTGATTTCTGCGTCCCCGCCGTCATCATCGTCATCGTCATCAACGTCGATTTCAATTATCTCTTCACCCTCGTCCTCCGGTTCGGTTATGACCTCGTTTTCCGGGTCAACGCTTACTGTAATAGTAATGGATTCCGGCTCCCATAGCTCAACGTAATCCTCAATATTTTCATCGTAAAAGGAAACGCTGCCCTTTGTAAGGCTGAACTTGTAAAGTCCCTTTTCGGCAGTATCCTTTACCCTCATTTCAGCCTTAAGAATAAGCCCGTCATCAAGCTTAATTGCGCGGGAGGAGCTGGCGGCGGCTACCGTAAAGAAATCGGAGCCGCTGTTATATACCCCGTTAGGGATTTCGGGCTTCCAGCTCACAACCTCAAAGGCTGTTGAGTCAAAATTTACCTGAATTGAGGCGTTGCTTGCGTCCGCTGCCTCGGGGATAACCACCGATATGCTGAAAACGCTTCCCGGGGCTAAATTAGCGGAGGAAGCCGTTATTCCGTTGTCCGAGGAAGCGCTTATGCTTACTGAAAACAGACAGGAAGAAAGGCAAAGCGCAATAAATAACGCAAGCAGTTTATTTAATCTGTATTTCATATTCAATCCTTTGCTTAATGCCGCAAAAAAACGGCAGACCTATTAATTCATAATGATTATATCACATAAACAGCTTGATTTCAAGTATCTGCCGCAAAATATGACAAAAATAACCGGCATACCGCAAAATTCTGCGATATGTCGGTTATCTTATTAATATTTATCCTTTTTGCAGTACTACTCTCCTGTATGTATCGAAGCGTACCCACTTCTCAAAGAATCCGCTCTGAGCGCTTTCGGGGGTTTCCTCGTATTCTTTGAGGAACTGCTTTATTTCGGTATCGGAAGCTGCCTTCACCTCAAATCCTCTGCCGTTTATCACGGGAACGCCGCCGTAGGAGTAATCGGAAACAGGAAGAATTCCGGTAATTTTCCTGTCACGCACCTTTACGGCAACCCTGTCTCTCAGCACGATTATATCAAAGCTTTCGGGATACTTGTAGCTTTCGCCCTCGGTGGGTATCTCGTCGCCAACCGTGTAGGTGGACTTTACGGGCTGATATTTGAGGACATTCAGACTGCTTGTATCGTAGTAGAATTCCTCGAAAATATCCCCTCTTGCAGTAATATCTCCCTTTCGGAAGGAAGCCTTTTCGAAAGTTGAGCCGCCCTTTTCGGAAGCCTGCTCAACCACTCCGCAGGCGGAGGTCATATTTGTTACACGGTCAATCAGGATAAGCTCGCCCAAGGTCTTGTGGGAAGCAAAAGTATCGGCGGGAATAGGCTCGGAAAGAAGAATATCGCAAAGGGCGATTCCGTTCTTTTCAAGGCTTTCCGCCTTTATATGCTCTCCCGTGTTTACGTCAACGGCGTATTCTATTGCAGTAACAACTGCGGGGATTGTCTTTGTGCCAAGCTTTACAAGAAAATCCTTTCCCGCCGAAAGGCTGTTGTCGTCCATCCACAAAACCGAAGCCTTAAGCCGCTTGTAGGCAGAAATTTCACCGTTTTTAAAGAGAACGCAGCCCCTTGAAACGTCAACCTCACGGTCAAGGGTAATGGTTACGGGCTGTCCTTTATGTGCAGCAGCCGCTTCTGCTCCTGCAACAAGAATACCCTTAACGGTCGCCTTTTCGCCGCTTGGGGAAATCCCGATTTCATCGCCAACCGCTATGCTTCCCGCCTCAATCTGTCCCTGAAAGCCCCTGAAGGTGTGGTCGGGGCGGCAGACTCTCTGGACGGGCATATAAAAGCCCTTTTCCTTGTCCTCTGCGGAAATGTCAACTGTTTCAAGATATTCAAGCAGCGGCTCGCCCTTGTACCAGCCGATATTGTCCGACTTTTTGGTTACGTTGTCGCCCTCGGTTGCTGACAAGGGGATTATCTTTGTATTTTTAAGTGCAAGCTCCTTTGTAAGCTCACCGATCTGCTTTTCAATTTCCTTGAAGCGTTCCTCGCTGTAGCTTACAAGGTCCATTTTGTTTACTGCAAAAACAAAATAATTTATACCCATAAGGCTGCATATTCTTGCGTGGCGGCGGGTCTGCACAAGAACACCCTGAGAAGCGTCAACCAGTATTACCGCAAGGTCGGCAAAGGAAGCGCCAACCGCCATATTCCGGGTGTATTCCTCGTGACCGGGGGTATCTGCTACTATAAAGCTGCGTTTATCGGTGGTGAAATATCTGTATGCAACGTCGATTGTAATGCCCTGCTCACGCTCCGCCATAAGTCCGTCCAGCAGCAGCGAGTAGTCGATTTTACCGTTCCTGCTGCCAACCTTGCTGTCCAGCTCCAGCGCCTTTTCCTGGTCGGCGTAAAGCAGCTTTGAGTCGTAGAGAATGTGTCCGATAAGGGTGGATTTTCCGTCGTCAACGCTGCCGCAGGTTATAAATTTAAGTAAGCCCTTCATATCAGAAATATCCCTCCCTCTTGCGGCGCTCCATGCTTCCCGCCGCCTCGTTGTCGATAACTCTTGATGTTCTTTCGGAGGATACCGAGCTTAAGGTTTCCTCGATTATTTCATCAAGAGTTGCGGCGGTTGACTCAATTCCGCCTGTCAGAGGATAGCAGCCCAGAGTTCTGAATCTTACAGACTTTAACTGCGGCTTTTCTCCCTCTCTTAGGGGAAGTCTGTCGTCGTCCACCATTATGAGATTTCCGTCCCGCTCAACTACGGGTCGTTCCTTTGCAAAATACAGAGGGACTATCTCAATATTCTCCCGCTTTATGTACTGCCATATATCCTTTTCCGTCCAGTTTGAAATCGGGAAAACTCTTATGCTTTCGCCCTTGTTGATTTTTGTGTTGTACAGCTTCCACATTTCGGGGCGCTGGTTTTTCGGGTCCCATGCATGGGCGGCATTACGGAAAGAGAAGATACGTTCCTTTGCTCTCGACTTCTCCTCGTCACGTCTGCCGCCGCCGAAAGCGGCTGTAAAGCCGTACTTGTTAAGCGCCTGCTTTAAAGCCTGAGTTTTCATTATATCGGTGTAGGCTGAGCCGTGGTCGAAGGGGTTTATGCCCTTCTTTACGCCCTCTTCGTTTATGTATTCAAGCATCTCTATGCCAAGCTTTTCTGCTGTCCTGTCACGGAACTCTATCATTTCCTTAAACTTCCAGGTGGTGTTTACATGGAGAAAGGGAAACGGGGGCTTTTCGGGGTAGAAGGCTTTCATGGCAAGGTGCAGCATAACCGAGCTGTCCTTTCCTATCGAATACAGCATAACCGGCTTTTCGCACTCCGCCGCAACCTCTCTGATTATGTATATTGCCTCAGCTTCAAGCTCGTCAAGGTGTGAAAATTCGCTCATTTTTCTCCCTTCCTTTCGTTCTAATATTTGTTGCTTTCTTTGGGATTTATAAAAATATCGGTTATTTCTCCGTCAGGCTTTTCAATAACCCAGCGCAGAAGTCCCTCCTTCTTTTCGGTATGAGTTCTGCTGCCCGTTCCGCCTATGTCTGCGCCGAGATAAAAGCTTATTGCGTGAACAGCGCACTCCTTAATGCAGGAGGTGCAGCCCCAGCAGTCCTTAGGGTAC
>JBJERK010000108.1:0-4010 GCA_051882255.1 Ruminiclostridium sp. | reverse complement strand
GTGAAAATATCGGCGCAGTCCTCCTATCGGGGGACGTTTACGACAGCAGCGTTACAAACGCCGACACAATCGAGCTGTACAACGAGGCGGTAACGAAAATCTGCCTTGACCTTAAGTGCCCGATGATAGTTATTGCGGGTAACCACGACAGCGGTCCCCGTCTTGCCGCCTGCCGAAAGCTCCTTAAAAGCGCAGGTCTTTTCGTTACGGGAAAGCTTACCCGTGATATTGAGCCGGTTATGCTTGAGGGCGGGAAAACGGCGGTTTACCCGATTCCCTTCTTCAATCGTGACGAGGTATGCGCTCTTTTCCCCGAAAAAAGCGAGGAAATCCGTACTACCGAGGAGGCTTTTGTTGCAGTCTGCAATAATATCCGCAAAAGCATGAACAGGAATATCCGCAATATCGTCCTCTCCCACGCCTACATAACAGGCGCCGAGCTTTCCGAGTCGGATACTGCCGCAAGGGTAGGGCAGGCTGCCGCAGTTTCAAAGCAGGTCTTTGAGGGCTTCGATTACGCCGCTTTAGGGCATATCCATAAGCCCCAGAAAGTAGCGGATAACGCCGGATATTCGGGCAGCCCCATGAAGTTCTCCTTCGGCGCTGAGGAAAAGCAGGAAAAGGGCGTTGTGATTATTGATACAGAGGATATGAGCCGCCGTTTCCTGCCCCTTTCGCTGCTGCACGACCGAAAGACCATAAAGGGCAGCTATGAGGAGCTGCTTACAATGGAGGATATAGAGAACTGTTTTATAAAAGCCGAGGTAACAGACCGTATGGCGGGAATGGCGCTGTTTGCACAGCTTCAGGCGAAATTTCCCCTGCTGCTTGAGCTTAAGGGAATAAACGCAGAGGGAACGGGAAGCGCACTTGCCATAACCGTGGAGGAGCTTGAAAGGCTTGATGAAACCGAGATAATGAAGCGGTTCTTGTCCGAAAACCACGAGGGCTATGCCCCAAACGAAAGACAGCTTGAAATATTCAGAAAAGCCGTTGAAGAAGCAGGAAAGGAGAGCGACCGCACATGAAGCCCGTATCGGTAAGATTCAGATGCTTCGGTTCCTTTATGGAGGAGCAGTTCATTGATTTTGAAGAAATATCAAAAAGCGGAATTTTCCTTATTAACGGAGAAACAGGCTCGGGAAAAACCACAATCCTTGACGCAATCTGCTACTCCCTTTACGGAGTTTCAAGCGGAGGACTCCGTGACGAGGGGCTTGAGGTAATGCGCTGTAAGCTTGCGGAAAAGAAGGATATAACCCTTGTGGAATTTGTTTTTGACAGCGGCGGAGAGCGGTATAAATTCACCCGTTCCTTAAAGCAGGGCACAAAGAACCTGAACGAGGATTGTAATTGCATGAGGCTTGAAGAAGGCAGCTTTGTTCCCATGCTTGAAAACCCCAAGAAAACTTATGTTAACGCTAAGGCGGAGGAGATAATCGGACTGGACAAGGACCAGTTCCGACAGGTAATAATCCTGCCTCAGGGAAAGTTTGAGCAGCTTCTTGTTGCAAAGGATAAGGCGCCTATACTTACAAGCATTTTCCGTGCGGAAAAATGGGATAAAATCGTAAATATTATAAAGGAACAGATTAAAAGCCGCAAAGCCGCCCTTGACGCTGAAAATGATATGATAAGCGCAAGACTTGCGGGCTACGGCTTTGAGAAAACCGAGGAGCTTGAAGCCTTGGAAAAAAGCCTTTCGGAGCAGTTATGCACAAAACAGAAGGAGGAAAAAGTCCTTAAGGAGCAGTCCGAGCGGGAGGAAGCCCTATATCGGCAGATGCTTGTCGGAAACAAGGATTTTGAGGAGCTGGACAGCTTGAAGAAGGCTTTTGAAAGCCTTAAGGCGGAGGCTTCTTCCTTTGAGCAGGAGGAATTGCTGCTGGATAAGGCGGTTGAAGCGGCAAAGATAAAGCCTGTTTTTGACAGCTATTCAGCTGCCGCGAAGCAAAGCAAAGCCGCTCTTGAAAGCGCCGCAAAAGCAGAAGAAAGGCTGAGCAAGAAAAGGGAAGCCCGATTAAAAGCGCAAGCTGCAATTGAGGAGCATAACAAGGCTCTCCCCGAAATCCGCAAGGCGCAGGAGAATATCACAATCTATTCCGGCTTGCGTGAGGTTTACCGCAGTCTTTCCGAGAAAAAAGCTGCGGCAGAGGCAGCGGAAAAAGCCCATAAAACCGCAGTAAAGGAAATGGAAAGGGCGGAAGGTCTGTACAGCCGCTTTGCCGAGGGGCTGAAAAGGGCTATGACTGAGCAGGAAAAGGCTATTGAGGAGCTGAAGCAGGTTCAGCAAATCTACAACGAGAGTATAAGCGGTCAGCTTGCAAGGGAGCTTAAGGAGGGCTGTCCCTGTCCCGTCTGCGGAAGCGAAAATCACCCGAAGCCTGCCCTCTTCTCCGAAAAAAGCATTTCAAAGGAGGAGCTTGACGACTGCTTCAAGGCAGTAAACGAGGCACACGAACGCTTCCGGAGAGCAGAAACTGCCAAAAAAGAAGCGGAAAATAAGCTGGGCGAGGAAAAGAAAAGGGCGGAAGCGGCAGCAATCGAATGCACAAAGGCTAAAAGCGAGTATGAAAGCCTGCAAAAATCAAGAATCGAGGGCGTAGACAATTCCCAGCAGCTAGAAAAGGAAATAGAGCGGCTCACAAGCCTTACCGAGGAGTACGACCGCACAGGCACAGTTCTTTCCGAAAGGCTTTCCGCTGCCTCAGCGGACGTAATGGCGGCTGAAACCGAGCTGAAAAACTGCCGTGGGAACGTACAAGCGGCACAAAAGGAGCTTGAAGCACAGGAAAAGCTGTGGCAGGAAGCCCTGTCCTCCTCTTCTTTTGAGGGCAGCAGCGATTTCTCCGCAGCACTCCTGAAACCCGAGGAAATCGACAGTCGGCGGCAGAGGATAACCACGGCGAAAACCCGCCTTGCCGCCGCAAGGGAGCAGTACAGCGCAAAGGCGGAGGCGCTTAAGGAAAAAGAGCGCCCCGATGTAGCCTTGCAGGAGGAAAAATGCAGCGGGCTTTCAGAAAGCCTGAAAAAAATTTCCGAGGAATCCGTAAGGCTCAAACTGAAGCTTGCGGAGGCGTCTAAGGACAGCAGGGAGCTGCAAAAAGCGCTGGAGCACTACACTGCGGAATCCGCAAGGCTGGAGGAGGACGCGATTTTCTACGAAAAGCTGAACCCCCAGCGCACGGGGCTTAACATAAAGAACTATGTCCTTGGCGTTATGCTGGCAAGCATTGCCGCCCAGGCAAACAGACTGCTCAAGGAGGTATACGGCGGGCGCTACCAGCTTTACCAGACCGTAGGCGAAAAGGGAAAGGTAGGGCTTGAGCTTGAGGTTTACGACGCTGAAAACGGCAAGCGCAGAAGCGTTACAACCCTTTCCGGCGGAGAAAAATTCTTTGTGGCATTAAGCCTCGCTATCGGGCTTTCTGCTGTTGTCCAGGCGCAGGGAACCGGCGTGCGGCTTGAAGCCATGTTTGTTGACGAGGGCTTCGGAACTCTGGACAGGGAAACCCTTAAGGACGCTATCGGTATTCTTAAGACCGTTCAGGAAACCAACGGAATTGTTGGAATAATTTCCCATGTTGAAAGCTTAGCAGAGACAATTCCCGCAAGAATTGACGTTGAAAAGGGCGAAAAGGGAAGCCGCTGCCGCATGGTTACGCCGTAAAAGGGGAGATTGAAATAAAATTTCACGGAAGTAAAAATTTTTCTTGACTTTTGTTTTCGGATATGCTATAATAAATTCTCGACAGAGTCTTTGGGTTGCTCCCCATTGACGTTATTTTGAGAGTAAAGGCGGTGACAGCATGAAAGACGGTATCCATCCTAACTACGAAGCGACAACAATCAAGTGCGCTTGCGGTGCTACTTTTGAAACCCGTTCCACAAAGAAGGACATCAAGGTAGAAATCTGCTCGAAGTGCCACCCCTTCTTCACAGGAAAGCAGAAGCTTGTTGACGCAGGCGGACGTGTAGGTAAGTTCAAGAAGAAGTACAATCTCGGCAAG
>JBJERK010000107.1:0-4030 GCA_051882255.1 Ruminiclostridium sp. | reverse complement strand
CTCGCTTTCGCCTGCCCCGTTTTCAAGAGCCGCTTTTATCTCCTCACGGTCGATATGGTTTTCCATTTCTCCGCTGTCTGCACCGCTGTCGTATATAACGGCGCCGTCTGCCGCTATCCAGGTCACTCTGAAAGCGCTTGTGTCAAGGTCGGTAAAATAGCTTATCCCCTCGTCCTCTGCGCCCTTTGCGGCAAGAATAGTCTGGCTTCTGAGCTGCTGCTTCTGCACTACCGAAAAGTACCCGTAAAGAGAGCCGATAATAAGAACAGCGCTGGCAAGCAAAACGGTTATCGCAGTAAGGAAAACCGAATTGAATATCCTTTTGGTCATTATTAAACCGTTCCTTTCCCGAAGGAGGGCGCTTCCATGCGGTAGCCCACTCCTCTTACGGTTTTTATGTAATCGCCGTATTTTCCGATTTTTGTGCGAAGAGTGCCGACGTGTACGTCAACGGTACGGGTTTCGCCGATAAATTCCGTGCCCCAGACCGAGGACAGGATTGCGTCACGGGTGAAGGCTCTGCCCCTGTTTTCCATAAAAAGGCGCAATAGCTCGTATTCCTTTAAGGTAAGCTGAACCCGCTCGCCGTCAACGGTAACGGTATGCTCCGTAGGATTAAGCACAAGTCCCTCCGCTGTAAGCAGGTCTGCGCTCTCTGCGGGCTTTGTTCTTCTCAGCACCGCCCGTACCCTTGACACCATTTCCATCATGCCGAAGGGCTTAGCAAGGTAGTCGTCTGCGCCTAAGTCAAGTCCCGTAACCTTATCGTATTCCGTTCCTTTGGCAGTAGCCATTATAACGGGAATATCCGCTGTTATCGGGTTTTCCTTAAGCCTTCTGAGCAGGGTTATTCCGTCCTCCCCGGGCAGCATTATATCCAGCATTACAAGCTCCGGCTTTACGCTTTTCAGCGCCTCGGTAAATTCTGCACCGTCACGAAAGCCCTCCGCCTTATAGCCTGAAGCGTTCAGGGTATAAACCACCATATTTCTTATTCCGTCGTCGTCCTCTACGCAAAAAATCATACTAAAATCCTCCTGTAATACTAATAACTGTTTGAACGAAGGAAAAGATTTGCGAAAAGGCGGTGCCGAAATCGAGGAAAAGAAACGCAGGCGTACTGTATGTACGTCAAGTTTCTTTGACGACGATAGCGGTGCCGTTTTTTGCAAAGATTTCCTGAGTTTAAATGGTTTTTAGTATAAGGCTATCAGCACATATCGGGAGCTGTTTTTCCCTCTCTGCTGCCTGTAACCGAGTATAAAACCCAGCCTGCAACATTTACGGCGTGGTCGCCTATTCTTTCAAAATACTTTGAAATCATCAGCAGGTCAAGGGCAAATTCCCCGTGATACTCGGGCTTTGAAAGCCGCTCAACAAGTATCTGCTTTATTCTGCGGAAATGTCCGTCCACAACGTCGTCGTATTCGATAACGCTTTCCGCAATTCCTATATCCCGCTTTACAAAGGCGTCTATGCTGTCGGTTACCATTTTAATAACCGCCTTAGCCATATCGTCAATACCAAGGGTATCGTCGTCCGCCTTTATATTCGCCATAGTTACTATTTCCGCAATATCCGCAGACTGGTCGCCTATACGCTCCATATCCGTAACCATCTTAAGAGCGGAGGATATTATCCGAAGGTCGGAGGCAACAGGGTGCTGCTGCAAAAGAAGCTTAATACAGGTAGCCTCGATTTCCCGCTCCTTTTCGTCTATCAACTCGGAATACTCCTGAACCTGCTTTGCAAGCGCCATATCCCCCTCAACAAGGGATTTTGCGGCAGCAGCGATTGCTGCCTCGCAAAGCCCGCCCATTTCAATAATATCCCTGTTAAGGCTGTCAAGCTGCTCGTCGAATCTCGTTCTCATTAACCGAACCTCCCCGTAATGTATTCGTAAGTGCGCTTATCCTGCGGCATTGAGAAAATCTTTTCCGTTGTGCCGAATTCAACCATATCACCAAGAAGAAAGAAAGCGGTTTTGTCCGAAATTCTTGACGCCTGCTGCATACTGTGAGTAACTATGATTATAGTATAACTCTTTTTCAGCTCAATTGCAAGCTCTTCTATTCTTGCGGTTGAAATCGGGTCGAGAGCCGACGTAGGTTCGTCCATAAGCAGAACCTCCGGCTCCACTGCTAAAGCTCTTGCTATGCAAAGCCTCTGCTGCTGACCTCCCGAAAGACCGAGGGCGCTTTTTTTCAGTCTGTCCTTAAGCTCATCCCAGATAGCCGCCTTTTTCAATGACTCCTCAACGATTTCGTCAAGCTTCACCTTTGAACGGATACCGTGTGTTCTCGGACCGTAGGCTATATTGTCGTAAATGCTCATAGGAAAGGGGTTTGGCTTCTGGAAAACCATTCCTACCCGCTTTCTCAGCAGATTTACGTCCATATTGCCGAAAATGTCCTCTCCGTCCAGCTTCACCTTACCCGTTATCCTGCACCCTTCAACCAGGTCGTTCATACGGTTGAGGGATTTCAGAAGAGTTGACTTGCCGCAGCCCGAGGGACCTATAAAGGCGGTTATCTCGTTTTCGGCTATGTTCATATTAATGGATTTGAGCGCCTGAAAGGAGCCGTAAAACAAATCAAGGTTCTCTATGGTTATCTTATCCATTTCCTTTGTCCTTTCCTATTTTCTTTGCAATAAGCTCAGATACGCCGTTTATCAGTATTACCACCACAAGCAGCACAACCGCAGTAGCGTAGGTCTGGTCAATATAAAGTCCCTCGCCGGAGATTACATACATGTGTACCGAAAGGGTACGGGCTGAGTCGAAAAGACTTCCTGCTGCCTGTGCTACCGTGCCTGCGGTAAAGATAAGGGCTGCGGATTCGCCGATAATTCGTCCCGTTCCTAAGATTACACCCGAAAGTATACCGGGAACAGCGCTGGGGAGAACTACCCTGAATACCGTACGAAGCTTTCCTGCGCCTAAACCGAAGCTTCCCTCACGGAAGCTGTCGGGAACGGCAAGCAGCGCCTCCTCAGCAGTACGCATTATAAGGGGCAGTATCATAATGGACAGGGTTAAAGCACCCGAAATAAGGGAAAGACCAAGTCCAAGGAACTTTACAAAGAACAGCGCTCCGAAAAGTCCGTAAACTACCGAGGGAATGCCCGATAGGGTTTCCGCCGTTACCCGGACTATCCCTACAAGCTTATTGCCCCTTTTAGCGTATTCCGTAAGGAAAATCGCTGCTCCGATACCTACGGGAACTGCAAGCAGAAGAGAAATAAGGGTCATAAGCAGGGTATTTATCAGGGCAGGCATAAGAGAAACATTGTCCGAGTTATACTCCCACTCGAAAAGGGAGGGCGAAAGGTTTGGTATGCCCTTTACAAGAATGTAAATAACCACAAATGCAAGGGCGATAAGGGTTATTGCCGCCGCCGCCCATACCAGAATACAGAGTACAAGGGACATGGGCGAGCGCTTGTAGCAGCGCAGCTTCTGCTTTAATTTCTCGGTCATTGTTTATTCCTTCCTTTCAGCAGAGAGAACGAAAGGTTGATTATAAGTATGAACACGAACAGCACAACCGCCGTTGCAATCAGCGCTTCACGGTGAAGGTCGGTAGAATATCCCATTTCAAGCACTATGTTTGCAGTAAGTGTTCTTACTCCCGAGGTTATTTTTTCGGGCAGTACCGGCTGATTTCCTGCAACCATAACAACCGCCATTGTTTCGCCTATCGCCCTGCCGACGCCTAAGATTACTCCTGCGAAAATTCCGCTTTTTGCGGCAGGAAGTATAGAGCAGAAAACGCTGCGCTCGTGGGTTGCGCCGAGGGCAAGGCTGCCTTCATAATAGCTGTTGGGGACTGCTCTTATAGAGGACTCCGAAACGCTTACTATTGTGGGCAGTATCATTATTCCAAGCAGCACCGAAGCTGTAAGCACGCTCATGCCTCTGCCGCCGATATTCTCACGGACAAAGGGCACAAGCACCACAAGTCCGAAGAAGCCGTACACTACAGAGGGTATTCCCGCCATAAGGCTTACCGCAGGCTTCATAATCCTG
>JBJERK010000106.1:0-4036 GCA_051882255.1 Ruminiclostridium sp. | reverse complement strand
GCCTGTATCGTCCTTGTAGTTTACCTTGATTTCGTGGTTATGTATGCTTACCGAAGCGGTGATATTGCTTTCCGTATAGACGTAGGGCAGGAAGCGAGTGCCAAAATTATATCCTGCGTTATTGCTGTTCGGCTCTTCCGGGTTGGTGTAATGGGTTGAGTCGATATATTTACGCTGCATACTCAGACCGGATTCCCTGTATTCCAGAGTATCCGAAATCTCCTTGCCGTAGGTAACGTGATGAAGACAGGTATCGTCGGCATTCCAGTCCTCGCTGTACCCGAAGTTATATACCGCGGAGCAGCTTGCGCCGTCCGGGTATCTGAAGCTGTTGAGAAGGGTTGCTCTGCTGAAAATGGAGCTGCTTGTGCCATAGGCTGAGGTAAGGGCGGCGGCTGTTCCCTCGGTATTGAAGGCTGCGGTAGTAAGTCTTCCGTCAAGGATTAGACCGCTGAAGGTAAGGCTTATATTATCCGCCGTATCTCCGCCTACGTCGCCTATAAGGCTTGAAGCTGCAGCACCGGTGTAATTCGCTGTTGTAGATACACTGTTTATCTCAGTTTTGCTGTTGCTTCCTATTTTGTTTATGAGCAGAGGTGCGTAGCCGCTTGTATCTGTTACGCTTACGCCATTAAGTACAATGTTGTTTATACTGAGCTGTGCAAGGGAATCCGAGGCTGCTCCCGAAACTGTTCCGCAGACAAGAGCGCCGCTTCCGCCGCTTTCTGCTGCTGCACCTACCGTTCCCGAAAACTCAGCCCCATTTACGGTAAGGCTGCTGCTTACGTTTCTGAAAAGTCCGAAGTGCATAAGGTAATGCTGGGAATTTTCTGCTCCGGTTGAGCGGGTCTTGCTGTCGGTATTGCCGCTTTTGCTTTCTCCCGATTCGAACTCGCTGTTACAGAAGGTGAAGCTTGCGCCGCTGCTTACAGTAATTGAAGAAACATCAATCGGATAGTAGGACAAGCCGGTCATATCGTAATTGCCTTCGGGGATTGTATTTTCATTATCAAAGTGATTTGCAAAATACGCCTTTACGTTGCCGTAGGCATACTTGTTAAGACTCCATAAGAGAAGCTTTTCCCCGTCGGTTAAGGTTTCCTTTGCTCTTATAGTATCAAGATTATAGTAATACCTTGAATATGGGTTATCTATAGCCCTGTCGGTCTGATTCTGATAGGTGTTGCAGTTTGAGCCGTCCATAACAAGGGTATTTCCGCTTGTCTTTACCGAAACAACAGCGCAGTTTCCTACCGGAGCCTTACTGCTGTAATTCTCCGAGGCGCAAACAAGCAGCTCGTCAAATGTTGCGGCGCTGTTAAGCCCGCTCAGGTCGGCTGAACTGATTCTGAAAGCTTTCTCCTTCATAAGCTCAAGATAAAGGGCATAGGTACGGCTGTTATCTTTGAACACGCCCTTATTTATAAACATACCGAAGGATATAGGCATGCTTCCGATTACGGTTATGCTCTCGATACTTATATCATAAACCTGCCAGTGTCCTGTTGCGGCAGTACAAAGACCTGCCATGTGGCTGTAATCGGCTGTAGTATTAACATCAAAGCAGCTTACGGTGCTGTTCCTTACGGTAATACCTTTTTCGTCTTCTTTTGCGCCTCCGATTACAACGTGAACATTGTTCCATACCTCGCCCAGCAGACCGCCGCAGTTGCTTTCGGGGTCGGTGACGCTACTCTGCTTGGAAGAAGCTGAGGTTACTTCTGTGCCGTCAAAGGTAAGACTATTGATTATTACCTTTCTGTCGGCAGTATCTGCGTCTCCGCTGTAATTGCTGATATTTCCGATAAGACCGCCTGTCTTGTTCCTGTTACTGTTACTCTGGTCGGTAATCTTAGCGCCGACTGTTGTACCGGTAAACGTTACTGTAAAGACCTTGTTTGTACTTAACTCTCCGATAGCTCCGCCTATCATAAAGTGAGAGCCGTTGTAATATTTGTTGCTAAAGTCAAGCTTTGTTATTTCGGGAGAAAGGGCGCAATCGCTGACAGTAATCGTAATTTCATTTGCGCTTTTTGTTTCGTTTACTCTTCCCATAATTCCGCCAACAAAGGTATAGCTGTTGTTTGAGCCTCTTACGTTCATTATGGTTGAAACGCTGCACTCTGTAACGGTGAGGCTTCCCTCTGTGTGCAGTCCCGATAAGCCCGCTATATATGTGGATGAGCCGGGACCCTGTACGTCAACATCAATGCTTCCTGCAATATTGACTTTATTGAATGTGGCATTTCCTGTCTTTGAAAAAAGAGCCGTAAAAATATGACGATGGATATATCCGCTGCCGTTTTCGTTTGTTGTTGCCGGAGTACCAAGACTGCCCCTGTCGCCGTAGACCTCGCCTGTGGCAAGGTAAATTGTGTGATTATTGCCTTCAAAAGTGCCTGTAAAGGCATTGTTTGCACCATCGTCACGGGTAAGCCCTGTTATGCCCGTACCCGCAAGGTCAATATCGGTATTGAGAGTAATTGTGGAAGCTAAAAGCACAGCGCTTTTCGCAGAACCGCTGTCAAAAAGCAGCGTTCCGCTGTCCGAGCCTGTGTTAAGCTGAATATTAAGGGCAAGGATTGCAAAATCCTTAAGGTCGCCTATTGTGGGATTTGCAGAAACAGGCTTTACCGTAACGGTATGCTCGCCTTCTCCAAGGGTAAGCACATCGGCTTCATTCAGAGCGCCGCCGGTTTTTTCGCCGAAACGCAGTACCTCGCCCCAAGTTCCTATATCGTCGGAAAGAACCGCTTCACCTCTTACAAAAGTCCAGCCATCAGCTGCGTAAACAAGCGCCTGTCCCCGCTTGCCAACAATCTGACCGCTGTTATTTTCGTTTCTCGCCCTTGTACCGCTTAAGTCGGTAGTGCCGCTGAGGCGCAGTACTCCCCCGCTGAGTTCGCCGATAACGCCGCCGCCCTTCATATTATTATTGCTGTTGGGGTCTTTTCCTGCGGATACGGTTATATCCTTAGCGTCGATAAAGCCGCCGCTGTTCAGTCCTATAATTCCGCCGAAGTAGTTTGATAAGCCGCTGCTGGTGGTGTTAGTGTAGCCTGTTACAGTTACGGTTACCTTATCAAGACTTACATAGGAAGCCCCCTCAACAACTGCAATAACTCCGCCGTAATAAGATGCATTGACGCCGTCCGACTTGCTGATTTCAACCTTTGTTTTACCGTTGATAATAAGGGCATTTTTCGTTGAAGCTGCGGTATAATAACCGATAATTCCGCCTAAGTACTTATTGTCCCTGTCGGCGGCAGTTCTTTGAGAGGTAAAGCTTCCGCCCGTAACAGTTACGGTACTTCCCTCGCCGTTATTCATAAGCCTTCCGATAAAGCCGCCTGCATAACCGCCGTTAAGGGCAGCATTTGTTACGGTAACGCCGTCAAAGGTGATACTGCTTGTATTCAGATAGCCGCCGAATACGCCGCCGGAGCCGTTTACGCCGCTGACAACAGCGCCGCTTACAGCATTTTCGCCGAAAGTAAGGGCGTTTATGTCCTCGGCATAGCCAACAAGACCGCCTGCATAATTGCCTGCGGAAATGCTGCCCGTTATATTAACTGCGCCGTTTAGGGTAAGGCTTGCGCCCTTTGCCATTGTTCCCACAAGTCCGCCTGCGCTGGCTGAACCTGTGATACTGCCACTTGCAGTAAAATCGCCGCTTAAGGTAAGGCTTGCGCCCTCGCCCATTGTTCCCACAAGTCCGCCTGTGCTGCCGCCGGAGGAGGTAACGGAAAAGGCTTTATTATCACCGGAAAGACTTACGGTAAGGGAAGAGTTATTCCCCATGCTTCCTGCTGCAAGACCTGCGCTGCCGCTGCTTTCAATATCGGCATGACCGCTTTCCGAAACAGCGTTATTTACTATATTGAGGCATACATCTGCATTTTCCAGTATAGCTCCGATAACTCCCGAAAAATTATAGGTGTATTCAGAGCCGTCAGCTGCCTCATAGGCAGCAACAGCTATATTCCAGACTGGCGGGGTTTCACCCGCTGTATCTCTGTGACTTACATTCTCCGCA
>JBJERK010000105.1:0-4043 GCA_051882255.1 Ruminiclostridium sp. | reverse complement strand
GATCTATCTCCAGCTTCGTGCGGAGCTTGACAGTATGGTTACTCTGGATAACGTTGAGAAAATCGCCTCCGAGGAGCTTGGACTCCAGAAAACCCAGCGCTCACAGATAACCTATGTTACTCTTAACACCGAGGAGATGACCGAGGTAGCGGAGGACAGCAAGGATATTTTCGTTTCAATACAGAACTGGTTCAAGAACGTACTGGAATATCTGGGCTTCTGACGCATATAAATTTATTACAGCAGTTTGACAAGCTGTACAGGCTGACGGTTTCTCGCCACCCTGAATGATAGTTTTTTCGGCTATACCAATTGTACGCATCTCTTCGAAAGGAAGATATTAATGGCAGAAAGAAAAATGCCTGACAGCTATAACAGCACCCCTATCGTTGCTCCTACGGGAATTATGCGGCGGCGCATGTTCTTTATCGTGCTTGCCCTGCTGCTTGTTCTTGCAGGCTACATAACCACGGTGCTTTATAACACGGCGGTTGTAAAATCCGAATACTACCGCTCAAAGGCAAATTCCCAGCAGCTTAAGAAATATACAATAACCGCAAACCGGGGAACAATCTACGACCGGAACAATAAAATCCTTGCCCAGAGTACAACCGTCTGGGATATTGTTATTTCCCCGAAAAGTATAGAGGAAAACGACAAGGAAAAGAAGGAGCTTATCTGTAAGACCCTTTCAGAGCTTCTCGGCGTTGACTACGAGAAAATCCTGAAGGGCTGTGAGAATACCGACAACGAATACTATATCGTTAAGAAAAAGGTGGGCAAGGCGGATAAGGAGCTTGTGCAGCAGTTCGTTGACGAGAACGACCTTGCGCCCTTTTCCGTAAAGCCTATGGAGAACAGCAAGCGCTACTACCCCAACAACAGCCTTGCTTCAAGCATTATCGGCTTTACCAACTACGATAACGAGGGCATTTACGGCCTTGAAGCCTACTATAACGACTATCTGAAGGGCGTTGACGGTCTTATTGCAATGGCAAAGGACGCAAACGGCGACGCTATGCCCTACGACTACGAAAACCGCTACGAGGCAAGCGACGGAAACAGCCTTGTGCTTACAATAGACGAGGTTGTCCAGCACTACCTTGAAAAGAACCTTGAAACCGCAATTTCCCAGCATAAGGTTGCAAACCGTGCAACGGGAATTGTAATGAACGCAAAGACGGGAGCTATTATAGCTATGGCAACTGCTCCCGGCTACGACCTCAATAACCCCTCAGAGCTTTCGGAATACGACGTGGAGAAGCTTGAAGAGCTGCACCAGCAGCTTATTCTCGACTACGCCGCAGGCTCCCTTACCGACCAGGAGGAGATAAACCGCCTTATTGAGGAGGAGCTTGAGGACACGGAAGCGGAAATGCGTGAAACCCAGTGGAAGAACAAGGCGGTTTCTGAGCTTTACTTCCCCGGCTCGGTATTTAAGGTAATAACCTGCGCCTCTGCTCTTGAAGAGGAGGTTATCGACCTTAATTCCCATTTCACCTGCCTTGCCGCCTACGAGGTAGACGGTACGAAGTTCCACTGCTGGAGCGCCGCAGGTCACGGCGACGTGGATTTGCAGAGCGCAATTACCGCCTCCTGCAACCCCGCCTTCATACAGATAGGCTTAAAGCTTGGAAAGAAGCTTTTTACCAGTTATTTTGAGGCATTCGGCTTTACCGAAAAGACGGGAATTGACCTTCCCGGCGAGGCAAGCCCCCTTTACGTTCCCTACGAAAGAATGGGACGTGTAGAGCTTGCGTCCTCCTCCTTCGGACAGACGAACAAGATTACTCCCATACAGATGATATGCGCCTACGCAGCAGCGGTAAACGGCGGCTATCTTGTAACTCCCCACGTTGTGGATAAAATTATAGACAGCAGCGGAAACGTTATAAAAACCGTTGACCCGGCTATAAAAAGACAGGTTATAAGCGAGGAAACTTCGGAGCTTATGCGGCAGATAACAGAGAGCATAGTTACCTACAACGGCGGCTCAAACGCCTATATTGCAGGATACCGTATCGGCGGCAAGTCGGGTACCTCCGAAAAGCTGGACCAGTACGGCAACAACAATATGCGCTACGTAGGCTCCTTCTGCGCCTTTACTCCCGCCAACGACCCGGAGTATATCATGCTTGTATGCGTTGACGAGCCGCTGGGCGGAAAGTACTACGGAAGTATGGTGGCTGCGCCTGTTGTTTCGGCGGTATTCAGCGAATGTCTCGAATACCTTGGCGTTTATCCACAGTACACCGCAGACGAGCTTGCCGACCAGGACGTACAGGTACCCTACGTTTACGATTATTCTCTCCTTGACGCAATCACAAGCATCAACACAAAGGGACTCAAGTATGAAATTGTAGGCGACGAGGACGTCGGAATAGTAGATTATACCATTCCTGCCGCTTCCGAGCGAATACCAAACAACGGTACGGTAATAATCTATATGCGTGGAGCGGAAAAGGTTCCCGTTACAGTTCCCGACCTTTCGGGACTTACCGTTGAGCAGGCGAACGCAAAGCTTACAAAGCTTGGACTTAACATATCCCTTGACGGCGGCGCAGTAAACAACGCCAGCGCAATCGCCTCCTCACAGACAATCGAACCCGGCACGGAAGTAAGCAAGGGTACGGTTGTGGGAGTAACCTTCCTTGTAAACGAGGATACGGGCTGATAAAAAAATCATAACAACAAACGGGGCTGAGCAGGTCGATTCAGCCCCGTATTCAATAAGAAAGGGCGAGGCTATGAAGCTGTCTGAGCTGCTTTTTGAGCAGGAACTGCAAGGCGCAAGGGGCTTGGAGGATATTGAAATCGGGAAAATTACCGATAATACAAAGAACCTTGAAGCAGGAGATATTTTTGTGGCAATTGCGGGCAGAAATTTCGACGGACATTCCGCCTGCGCCGAAATGCTCCGAAAGGGAGCGGCGGCAGTAGTTGTTGAGCGGGATTTGGGACTGCCTAAGCAGATATTAACCGACAACAGCCGCAGATTTTTCAGCGTTCTTGCCTCCCGCTACTACGGCGAGCCTACAAAGGGGCTTAAGCTTATTGCCGCAACAGGCACAAACGGAAAAACCACCACGGTCAACATTATAAAGCATATTCTCCGCTATTGCGGGAAAAGCTGCGGCAGTATCGGAACTGCGGGGTATGACGTCTGCGGTAAAACCTACGAAGCCCACCTTACAACCCCATACCAGACCGACCTCTACCGCCTTTTCAGAGAAATGGCGGATAACGGCGGGGAATACTGCGCTATGGAGGCCTCCTCACAGGCGATTTCCCAGTACCGCTTTTCGGGAGAAGAGTTTATCTGCGGTATTTTTACAAATCTGACTCAAGACCACCTTGACTGGCACGGAACAATGGAGAATTACTATCAGGCGAAAAAATCCATCTTTTCCTGCTGTAAGTCGGCGGTTATAAATATTGACGACAGCTACGGCAGACGGCTTTATAACGAGCTTTCAGCCGAAAATAAGGATATAGGGCTTATTTCGGTAAGCATAACAAAGCCCGCCGATTTGTACGCCTGCAAAATAAGGCTATTAAGCGGCGGCTCGGATTTCTGGATTTGCAGCAAAACGGAAGAAACCGCCTATCGGGCGCATATTTCAATGCCCGGCGGCTTTAACGTTATGAATTCTCTTTGTGCGGCAGGAGCCTGCATGGCGGCGGGACTTAGCTTAAAGGAAGCTACAGAGGCTCTCGGAACGCTGAGCGGAGTCTGCGGACGGGCGGAGGTTCTCTATTCGGGGAAGTTTACGGTTATCTGCGACTACGCACATACCGAGGACGGACTGAGGAAAATTCTTTCCTCGGTCAGAAGCTTTACCAAGGGCAGGCTTATCGTAGTTTTCGGTGCAGCAGGAGAAAGGGACGCAGTAAAGCGCCCCGCTATGGGAAAATGCGTTTCGGAATATGCGGATATTGCGGTTGTTACCTCCGATAACCCCCGCTTTGAAGAGCCGCAGTCCATTATTGATATGGTGCTTACAGGCTTTGAGGGGACGGACTGCGAGGTTCATTCCTTTATC
>JBJERK010000104.1:0-17658 GCA_051882255.1 Ruminiclostridium sp. | reverse complement strand
AATAGAGGAAACGAAAGCGGAAAGCAGAAAGGGAGTAACTTTTGCAGCAGCTCTTATCGGAACTGCCGCAGGAGCAGGGATAACATTTCTTACAATGCTTTTATCCGGCTTCATCGGATAGCCTTTTGCGAATGGTGTCGCAGCTGACGTTGGTTATATATACAACGCTGCTGCACACCACAATGCTTTTCGGCATATCAAGGCTGACGTAGTAAATCATGCCTTTTTTCTGGCACTTGGACAGGTATTCGTTCATATACTTCTGAACCGTTACCTTTTCAATATCAAATATTCCTATTATCTCGCTGCTATGAACAGCCACATCGCTGCCTAAATGAACATACATAATAAAATTCAACTCAGAGTATAAAAAGACCCTTTTTCTACTCTCCATACCTTTCCAGATACTAATTTTTCTATGTCAGCTATATTACAAGAAGTAATAAACGTCTGAAAATTGTCTATATGATTAATTATAAAGCTTTGGCGCTTGCTGTCCAGTTCGCTTAAAACGTCGTCAAGAATAATAACGGGCACATCTGTGCTTTTGTCGTAAATCATCTTTGCTTCCGCAAGCTTTAAAGCAACAGCAATACTTCTTATCTGCCCCTGGGAAGCAAAGTCCTTAGCGGGCATATTATTTATTGCAAAGGAAATATCATCCCTGTGAGTGCCCACAACCGTATACTTCATTTTAAGCTCCCTGTCCAGAGTTTCCGCAAGCCGCTTAACGTAGGTTTCGTACATAAAAGCAGGCTCATCAATTGAATAGGGAGTATCTTCCATAACCGTGCTTTCATAGGCCATAGTAAGCTTTTCTCCCGAGCCGCTGAGCTTGCCGTAAAATTCGTTTGCATAAGAGGAGAGGATATTGAAGTACTTAAGCCGCCCGCACATTACATTGACTCCAAGCTTAGCAATAGTATCGTTCCAGCTTTCCAGCATAGCGGAGGCTGCTGTGCTGTCGTAGCCGTTTAAATTCAGCAGCAGATTATTTTTCTGCCGCAGAGCCTTATTGTATTCATAAATTTTAGTATTATGAACACGGTTTATCATATTTGAGACAAAATCAATATAATCCCGCCTTTTTTCGGGATTTCCCTTGACAATATATAAATCTTCCGGTATAAAAATTACATATCTTAACGCTCCGTATAATTCTTCCGCACTTTTCATTTCTATACCGTTGAATGTAAGCTTAAAGCTTCCGTTTTTCTGGGTATAGAGAATTGTATTGTTCTTATCAAGCTTATCAAAGGAAAAACAAAGCTCGATTGCAGTTTCGGCAGAATTATCCCCGAAGGGAGCAAGCTCCGCAGTTTTCGGATTTCTGAAGCTTTTTCCAAGGGATACAGAAATTGCCTCGCACAGATTTGTTTTTCCCTGAGCGTTGCTGCCGGTAAAGATATTTACCTTTGGATCAAAACAAAAATCAGCCGAGGCTATATTTCTGAAATTTCTTACAGTTAAGGATTTAATAATCATTCTTCAATTTTACAGATGAATTCTTCTGTTCCTTCTTCAAAGTTCACCTGAACAACGTCGTTATTGTAAAGCTTTTTACCCCTCATAAGGCAGATTTCGCCGTTTACTGCAACAATCCCGTCGCTTATCATAAGCTTAGCCATTCCTCCGGTTTCGGCTATATTCCCGAACTTAAGGAACTGCTCAAGCTTTATAAAAGGCGGATTTACTTTAATTTCGGTCATTTTCCGGACTTCCTTTTTATTTATTTCTTACGGGCAGCACGATACCCACAAAGCTGTCGTCGCCCAAGGGTTTTACTCTGATAGGGGAGAGAGGACCGGTAAAGTCAAGCTTTACCTCGTCGCACTCGCTGTTTCGCAGAGCGTCAATCATATATTTTGCATTAAATGCAATTTCAAGCTTCTCTCCATTATACTTAATGTTTAATTTATCGCTCATTTTACCGAGAGATGTTTTAATTTCAATATCAAGGCTGTCATTTTCAAAGGTGCAGATAACAGGGCATTTATATCTGTCTGTATTAAGGAGCAAAGTTCTGTCCAAAGACATAGCAAACTCGCTTGCATTAACGGTAGCGGAGAACTTTTCCTCAAAGTTCATAATTCTGTCGTAGTCGATAAAGTTACCCTCAAGCAGACGTGAGATAATCATATAGTCGTCTTTTGAAATACAAATCTGGCTTCTGTCGATACAGATAGCCACTTTTTTATTCTCATCAGCCTCTTCGGACAACATTCTCATAAGCTCGCCTAAGGTTTTTGCAGGAACAACGAAATCAATATCGTTATAGGTAACCGGCTCAACTCTCTTTGCCATTCTTACTCCGTCAACGGAAACCACGCTTAAAACGTTGTTTTCAATATGAAACTTACTTCCCATGTGTACAGGCTTTATATCTGTTGTGGCAATAGCGTGGAAGGTCTGCCTTATCATGCTCTTAAGCACGCTCTCCTGCACATAGAAGGTAATATCGTTTCTAAGCTCGGGAATATTAGGATACTGATCTCCCGAAACACCTATAACGCTGAAAACAACGGAGCCTGACTTAAGGGTAACATTTACACCTTCGGTATAAATTTCAACCAGCCCCGCCGGCATTTTTCTTATCATTTCTCCGAAAATCTTTGCGTTTACAACAATTTCTCCGTTTTCAACAGCTTGTGCAGGCATTACTTTACATTTAATTCCCATTTCAAGGTCATATCCCGTTACAGTTATAACCCCGTCCTTCAGGTTTATAAGCACGCCCTCCAGCGCAGGTATTGAAGACCTCGCCGAGCTTGCCTTAGATGCATTAACAAGCGCCTCAGATAACGTGTTCCTTTCAATTGTAAACTTCATTTCGTCAGATTCCTTTCAAGATTTTTATGAGATTTTATGAGAGAATTTGAGAGAGAAAAGAGAAAATAGATTTTCAGCCTTTTTGTAAAAAGGCTGGCGAAAAACTTTCAGACGCTTCGCGGTGTAAGGGAGAGTGTTCAGAAAAGAATAGGAGTACAGCAATAATCATTACTTACCTATTAAGCAGACTATTCAAAGAAAGCCAGCCCACAAGAAATGTGAATGTGCAGCAAATGTACTCATAAAACAAATGCATTAATCAAGCTTCAAACGGGTCAAGCGCCGTCGCGCTTGCCGGGGGTCAAGGGGGCGGGAGCCCCTTGGCTCAAAATTCTAAAAAATCTGTTTTCTTTTTTCTCTTGATTTCTTCTTGTCTGAAAAAATTTCTGCAAAAGAAAACAAAAAACATTTTATTATTTTGGTATTAGTAGTAGGGGGTGTTGAATGTGTGGAAATGTGAGGTAATGGGTTTTGTTATGCAGAAAATCGGTTGTTTAAATTTTGTTGAAGAATTTTTTGAAGTGTTGAAATAGTTTTCAACATTTTAACTATTAAACTTTTAAACCGGGGCTGTTGGTTTAATGTTGGAAAAACTGTTAAATATTGATGAATGAAATAAATTAAAGTCGGATTGGAAATATACGGAAAGTATAGGCTTATTGCTGTGAGCTTCCTATATTTTTAATTAAATCATCAACAGTTGCTCTGTAAGCGGGGTCCTTCTGCATTACCTTCTTAACCTTGTTTGTGGCGTAAACAACGGTTGAGTGGTCTCTGCCGCCGAACTCCTTGCCGATTGAGGTGGAGGAAAGGCCGGTAACCTTGCTTATAACGTAAATTGCAACCTGTCTTGCGGTTGAAACCTGGGAATTTCTGTTCTGTGAGCGTATTTCCTCGGGAGAAACATTAAAGATATGGGAAACCTCGTTGATGACTTTTTCAACGGTAACGGGGATTGGCTGCTGCTCGGTCATAACGTCTCTTATGATATTCTGTGCCATTAAAATAGTCGGAGTTGTTTCGGTAAGCATTGAGATTGCGTTCATTTTTACGATTGCACCCTCAATCTGACGGATATTATTCTTAAGCTTGTCCGCCATATACTCCATTACGTTGTTGGGAATTTTAAGGTTTAAAAGTTCCGCCTTGCGCTTTATTATGGCAAGTCTTGTTTCAAACTCCGGGGGAGTAATGTCTGCTAAAAGTCCCCATTCAAAACGAGTAATAAGTCTTACTTCAATATCGTTTATTTCCTTGGGCGGTCGGTCTGAGGTCAGGATTATCTGCTTTCCTGCTCTGTGAAGCTCCTCAAAGGTATGGAAAAGCTCATTCTGGGATTCCTTCTTGCCTGAGAAGAACTGGACATCGTCAACAAGCAGCATATCAGCAGACCTGTACTTTTTCTTGAACTCGTCGGTGGTATTTGTTTTAACGCTGTTTACAAACTCGTTTACAAAGGTTTCGGCGGAAACATATACTATATTATATTCGGGATGGCGGATTTCAACCTCATTTTTTACAGCACATAAAAGGTGAGTTTTTCCGAGTCCCGGCTCGCTGTATATGTAAAGGGGATTGAAATTCTCCGAGGATTCTATTTTCTTTCCCTGTGCAATTGATTTGCAGGCAGCGCAGGCTAAGCTGTTGCTTTCTCCTACGATAAAAGTATCAAAGGTATGCTTATAGTTGCTGTTCTTCTCGGTTTCCTGTAATTTGTTTGCAATATATGGGTCGTCCTGAAGCTCGGGGATAGGGTCGCTTAAGCGCACCTTTTCCTCCGGCGTCATTTCCGAGTCCTCACCTGTCAGATACTCTATTTCAACGTCAAAGCCAAGTATATCCTTGAAATGCATCTTAAAAATATCGTTATAATTTTCCGATACTATCTTTTTAACGTAGCTGTCCGCAACATAAAGCACGACCTTATTATTATTGAGCTTTACTGGCTTTATCGGGTCAATCCATAAGGTTCTCGCCGTTTCCGTTATATCAAGCCTCTTTTTCATTAGCTCAAAGATGTCGCTGAACGAGTTCATTCTTTACCAATCCTTCCATATTCCTGCTTTTCGTGATACTTACTTTTATTTTATCATAAAAACTCGCTTTTTGCAATATGTGAGGGAGAGATTTTTTGAGAGATAAGAGATTTTTTGATATGAGAGATTTTGAGAGAAGAGTTTTTTTTAGCCAAGGGGCTGCCCGCCCCTTGACCCCGGCAAGCGCGACGGCGCTTGACCCGTTTGAAGCTTGATTGATACATTCGCTTTATAGGGGACTTTGGGCGCACATTAACAGCTCTTGTGGGCTTGCTTTCTTTGAATAGTCTGCTTAATACATAAGTATTAATTATTGCTTTAATTCTATTCTTTTCTGAACGCTTTTCCCTACACCGCGAAGCGTCTGAAAGATTTTGCGCAGCTTGCTGCATAGCTTCTTTTCAAAAAGCGTCTTTCTCTTTTTCTCTTCTCTCTATATCTCAATAAACTCTCTTATCCTCTCAATATTCTTAACCCCCTTCTCATAACCTTCTTTGTAGAAAGGCACGAGGACGGAGGATTTTTTTTCGGTGCGGGAGATGTTGTGGGTGGAGTCGGGGCGGAGAACGAGGGCTTTTCCTTCTTTTTCCAACTCTTTCAGTTTTTGCAGCTGGCTGTTGTACATGATATGACGGTTGGCGAGAGCTTCGGCAAGTCTGGGATATTTCGGGTATGCGGCTTTTACCAAGGGAGTAAGGGATTCCTTTTTCTTCTGATAATTTTCTTCTCTTGTGAGCAGTACAATTACCTTGTGGCAGCCGCCTTGTGTTAATGCATATTCAAAGGGGATTGAATCGGTTATTCCGCCGTCCATATAGAGACTTCCTGCAATTTCAATGGGCTGAAATAACAGGGGAAGAGCGCAGGAGGCACGAAGAACATTCCATTTTCTGTCCTCGGCGGGAACTCTCATGTATTCCGTTTTTCCCGTTTCTATGTTGGTAAGGGCGCCGTAAGCGTTGGCTCCGTATTTTGCGTATGCATCAAAATCAAAAGGGACAAGCCGTTCGGGAATTTCGTAGAAAACAAAATCAAGATTGTAGTAGCTGCGGTTTTTACGGTTCAGCAGGTGTGAAAAGCCCATATAGCGCTTGTCCTCCATATATTTCTCCGTTATTTCAAGATTTCTTCCGGATTGGCGGGAAATATAGGAAACACCGTAGGAAATTCCGGCGGAAGTGCCTGCAACATAGTCGAGAAAAATCCCGTTGTCAAGCATAGCGTCAAGTATTCCACAGGAGTAAAGTGTGCGGCTTGCGCCGCCTTCAAGAACTATTCCGGTTTTCATTTTAATCAGCCCCTTTTTTATTATTTTAGCATTAATTTTGTGGCAAATCAATAACTACTGCACCAAAAAGAAAAAATTTTTTTGCTCATTTTATTGTAATTAAGTAAATTTACTCAAACGATTACATTATAAGCTTATAAAGTAATCTATATCTTGTATGTGAACAGAATGTTAAAACTATATCTATAAAATTTTTAATATTTTTTAAAAAATTTTGCCATTTTTTTATCTGTTTTGTTAAATTCGCAGTAATAAGCATAAACCTTATAAAACCTTTTTATAAATATTGACAAATGCCATAATTTTTGCTATAATGTATAGGTAAATAGTATGGGCTAATTATGCTATTTTTCAAAATTAATCATTTAACCGGTAATGTTTATGGAAACAGTTTTAAAGGCAGAACATATTACCCGCAGCTTTAAAATAGGCGACGGAAGCGTGGTTAATGCCCTTAAGGACATTAATCTGGAGGTTTACGAGGGTAAGCTTGTATGCCTTAGGGGGCGCTCCGGCTCGGGCAAAACCACTCTCATAAATATACTCGGGGCGCTTGACAGGCAGACGGACGGAAACGTTTACTTCTGCGGCGAGGATATAGGCGCTCTGAGCGATAAGAAAAGAGACAGGCTGAGACGGGAAAAGCTTTCCTTCGTTTTTCAGTCGGTTGCTCTTATTTCAACAATGACCGCCTACGAAAATGTTGAATTTTCCCTCCGCCTTGCGGGTTTTCCGATTTCGGGCAGGAGCGAAAGAGCAAAGGAATGTCTTGCACGGGTGGGACTTGCCAAAAGAATGCACCACCGTCCAGGCGAGCTTTCCGGCGGTGAGCAGCAGAGAGTAGCAATCGCAAGAGCTGTTGCACATAAGCCGAAGATAATATTTGCAGACGAGCCGACTGCCGCTCTGGATTCAGCAACGGGAGTTGCAGTTCTCAAGCTTTTCAGAGAGCTTGTGTACGAGGACGGAATAACCGTTGTGATGACAACCCACGACGAGGCTATGATGGAGCTTGCAGATATTGTCTATACACTTGAGGACGGAGAAATAACAAATATCGTAAAGAATGAGAATATACCATTATAATATATATAATGGCAACACCACATAATTAACGGCTTCGCCTTTGCCGCACGCTTGCTTGCATATTTTCCGCCATCTTGTGCAAATTTCGTTTGACGGGCGCCAGCCCGCCTGCACTCAATTTACACAATCTGACGAAAAATCTGACGGCGCAATCGCACGACAATAATTATGTGGTATAGCCATAGGAGCGTGAACAAATGCCCAAAAAGGTATTATTAGCGCCGCCTGAAAATATAATGGTGCGGTGCGATAACTTAGTAAAAATCTATAAGTCGAAGGGCGTCGAGGTTATGGCGCTGCAGGGTCTTGACCTTACGGTTGAGCGTGGAGAGCTTATGGGAATTGTAGGCGCTTCGGGTTCGGGTAAGTCAACACTCCTCAATATGCTGGGCGGACTTGATAAGCCTTCGGCGGGAAGCCTTTTTGTTGACGGTAAGGACCTTTTAAAGTTCAATGAAAAGGATTTCATAGAGTATAAAAGAAAAACAGTAGGCTTTGTCTGGCAGAATAATGCAAGAAACCTTATACCATATCTTACGGCGGTTGAAAACGTTGAGATGCCTATGATGCTCAGCGGCTACGAAAACCGACGAAAACGGGCGGAGGAGCTGCTTGATATGGTAGGACTTTCCGCAAGAAAAAATTCAATGTTAGGGCAGATGTCCGGCGGCGAGCAGCAGAGAGTTGCAATTGCAATCGCTCTTGGAAACAATCCGAAGCTGCTTTTAGCGGACGAACCTACCGGCGCGGTTGATACAAAAACCGCAAACAATGTTCTTGAAGTCTTTAAAAGACTTAACAGGGAAACGGGCGTTACAATTATAATTGTAACTCACGATACAAAGCTTTCAAAGTCAATCGACAGAGTTGTTGCAATAAGAGACGGAAAGACGTCGAGCGAGCTTATCCGAAGGAAGCCGATTATTTCCGATATTTCCTTTGAGCAGCTCAGCGAGCAGCAGAAGGCTGAAATTGAGGCACTGGAAAGTAAGGAGCACGAAGAGCTTGTACTGCTTGACAGAGCCGGACGACTCCAGATTCCGAAGGAATACCTTGAAAAGCTCGGAATAAAGGGCGGAGACAGGGTACGAGTTGAGCTGGAGGAGGATAAAATTTCTATTTACAGGCAGTAATGCCTTTACAAAAGCGGCAGAGCCGCAAAAAACCGAGAGGTTTCGGAAACAATGTAACTTTAAGAAAGGTGGAGCTTATTTTGGGAACAAGGAAGAAAAGAATCCTGGCTTTTATTCTTACCGCTGCCGTTGCTCTTTCAATGCAGCCCGCAATATATGCGGAAAATACGGAAGAAGCGGTAGAAGAAAGTGAAGTTTCTACAATCACCAACATTATGAACACCGGCAACAGGGACTCAACCTACAGTGCTTACTACGAAAAGCACGGTAATGACAAGAAGCCCGACGCCGAAATCGTAATTGAGGCGAAAAATGCAGTCTGCGGCGCTGACGCTGACGGAAATGAGCCGGTTTATGAGATAACCGACTACGAGGGCGAAAAGGATTGCTTCGTCTGGACAAACAACAGGGGAGAGGTTTCCTTTGATTTTGAGGTTGCCGAAACGGGAATCTACAATATGGAATTCTTCTACTACACAATTTCAGGCGGAAGCACAACTATCGACGTGGGAATTAAAATCGACGGCGAATATCCCTTTACTGCCTGCAACGACATAAGCCTTGACCGTTACTGGGAGGACGCTTCCGAAATAAAGAAGGACAGCAAGGATAACGACCTTAAGCCTACCCAGAAGGAAAAGGATATGTGGGTTACATATCCTGTAAAGGATAAGGAAGGTCTTTTCAATAATCCTTATTTCTTCTACCTTGAGGAAGGAAAGCACACCTTAACCTTAGAGGGTATCAGAACAAATATTGCACTTAAGACAATTACCTTCAAGAACTACGACGCTCTTCCCGAATATGTTGCTCCTACCCAGAGTCAGCTTGACGCTACTCCTGCTTTACAGGTAGTAGAAACAAACGACTTAGGTACGGGAACAATCCTTATTCAGGCGGAAAAACCCGTATATAAGACAGCCTCGACGCTTTATGCAACCTACGACAGAACCTCCTGTCTTGCAAGCCCCTCGCATCCCACCAAGCAGAGATACAATACTCTGGGTGCAGATACATGGAACAAGGCTACGCAGGCTGTAACCTGGAAATTCACAGTTCCCAACGACGGATATTATACCTTCTCATTCAAGGCAAGACAGAAAACAATGAGAGGCTTCTACTCCAACAGACGTATTTACATCGACGGAGAAGTTCCAAACGACCAGATGGACATTGTTTCCTTCAGGTACGACCCCAACTGGTATGCACAGACCCTTCAGGATAAGGAAGGAAACGATATGTACCTTTATCTTGAGGCAGGAGAGCATACTATCACAATGGAGGTTGTTCCCGGCTCAATAGGCGAGGTAATGAGAAGACTTGACGACCTCGTTTATACCCTTAACTACTACTACAGAAGAATACTTATGATTACGGGACCCGACCCCGACGAATACAACGACTACCTTGTTGATATTCAGATTCCCGAGCTTATTCCTACCTTTGAGGACGCTATAAACAAGCTCTACGAGGAAAAGGCGAACATTGAAAAGCTTGGACAGGGTTCGGAAGCTTCCTCCCTCCAGTCCCTTGCGGTTATTCTCCAGCGCTGCTGTGACAAGAAGGACGAAATTCCTTCAATGGTAGGTACCTTGAAGGATTACATATCCGCAGTATCTGCATGGATGAGAGACTACCGCGACCAGCCGCTTGAGCTTGACTACATTGAAGTAATGACCGTTCACGAAACTGCAAGCAGACCTAACGGAAACTTCTTTGAGGAATTTGCATTCGGCTTCCAGGCATTTATCGGTTCCTTCTTCGAGGACTATACAATGCTTTCCGACACAAGCGAAAAGTCCCTTAACGTATGGGTTTCCCTCGGCCGTGACCAGGCTACCGTTGTTAAGGACCTTGTTGATAACGACTTCAACCAGAATAACAGCGGCGTTCAGGCAAGTATAAACCTTGTACAGGGCGCTATCCTTGAAGCTACTCTTGCAGGAAAGGGTCCTGACGTAGCACTGTTCTTAGGCGGCGACTTCCCGATTCAGTGTGCGGCAAGAGATTTGCTTGTTGACGTTTCAAAGTTCAACGATTTTGATGAAGTAGTTGAATCAAGATACACAGACACAATCACAACTCTCTACACCTACAACGGCGGAGTTTACGGACTTCCCGTATCACAGACCTTCCCGATGATGTTCTACAGAACGGATATTCTGGAAGAACTGGGAGTAAGCAAGGTTCCGGAAACATGGGACGAATTTATCGATATTATCCCTGTTCTCCAGCGTTCCTACCTGTCGGTTGGTCTCTTACAGCCTACCTCAAACCTTTCAAGCTCAATCTTTGAATCAGGCGACACCTTCTCAATGCTTGTTCTCCAGACAGGAAACAACATGTACAATGAAGACCTGACTCAGACCACCTTTGACAAGAAGATAGTTGTAGACGCCTTCAAGATGTGGACCGACTTCTACACAATCTACGACTTTGAACAGACCTACGACCCCTTCACACGTTTCAGAACAGGCGAAATGCCTATTATAATCAACAACTACACCTTCTATAACCAGCTTGTTGTTTCCGCTCCGGAAATCAAGGGTCTCTGGGACTTCACACTTGTTCCCGGTACCAAGGTTAAGGACGAAAACGGCAACTATACCGGAGAAATCTCACATGCGGCAAACTCCAGCAGCTCTGGCGCGGTAATCTTCAACAAGTGCTCCGACATCAACGCTGCATGGTCCTTCATCAAGTGGTTCACCTCCGACGACGTAATGGTACGCTACGGAAGAACAATTGAAGGACAGATGGGACAGATGGGACGTTTCGATACTGCAAACAAAAACGCTCTTGCACAGCTGCCCTGGTCCAACGCCGAATATGAAAAGATTTCCGCACAGATGAACCAGACAGTAGAGATTCCGATTATCCCCGCTTCCTACGCTACAACCCGTCACGTAAAGAACGCCTTCAGAGCGGTTGTTAACGACACATGGAATCCGAGATACGCTCTCTCTTCCTACAACAGAGATATTAACGCTGAAATCACGAGAAAGAACAACGACCTTAACTTCAACAAAAGTTAAGCGGGCTTTCTGAATCCGGAAAATAAATTAGGAGGAATCGAGTTTTGGCTAATAAAGAAAGGTCATTGTATATCGAGGACAATAAGTTCAGATATACCTTGAGAGAAATGAAAAAGAACGCCGGTATCTACGGTCTTATCGCACCGTACTTCCTGCTGTTCCTGGTATTTATGATAGTGCCTGTATTGATTTCGCTGCCTATGGGCTTTACGAACTTCAATATGGCGCAGTTCCCCAGATGGGTCGGACTAAGCAACTTCTACTCCCTCTTCCTTGAGGACGAGGTATTCTTAAAGGCAATCGAAAACACTCTCGTTTTCGCAGTTGTTACAGGTCCTATAAGCTACATTCTCTGCTTTATCCTTGCGTGGCTTATAAATGAGCTGCCCGGACCCCTCAAGACGGTTTTCACCTTTGTGTTCTATGCACCTACTCTTGCAGGTAACATTTACACAACCTGGCAGCTTATCTTCTCCGGCGATACCTACGGTATTGCAAACGCTTACCTTATCAACCTCGGTATTACAAACGGCGCAATCCAGTGGCTCACCGACGCAAACTACATCATGGGAGTTCTCATTGTAGTTCAGCTCTGGATGGCTCTTGGTGCAGGCTTCCTTGCTATCCGTGCAGGTCTTCAGGGTATCCCGAGAGACCGCTACGAGGCAGGCGCAATCGAAGGTATCAAGAACAGAGGTCAGGAGCTTATCTACGTAACAATCCCTGCTATGGGACCGCAGCTCATGTTCGCAGCAGTTATGCAGATTACCTCCTCCTTTACCGCAGGCGACATCGGACGTTTCCTTACCGCCTTCCCGACAACGGACTACGCAGGTCATACAATTATGACTCACGCCTTTGACTACGGTACAATCAGATATGAAATGGGCTATTCTTCCGCAATATGCTTCGTGCTGTTCGTGGTAATGCTCTTGTCGAACTGGGGAATCAAGAAAATCCTCGGCAAGTATCTGGACTAAAACGATAATAATTTATATTTGAAAGGACGGTAGTCATGAGGATAAAAAAATCCAGAAAAAAATATGGCGGAAGCCGCGGCGGCGATATTGCCATATTTATACTCTTAGTTCTGCTTGGATTGTTCATGCTTTTCCCAATCTATCTTTCAGCAATCCAGTCGATAAAGCCTTCGGAGGAACTGTTCCTCTTCCCGCCTAAGCTTTACGCTATGGCGCCTACGAACCAGAACTATGTTGACCTTATAAATACAGCGTCAAACATGTGGGTTCCCTTCAGCCGTTACATATTCAACTCTGTTTTCGTAGCGGTTGTAGTTACAGTAACACAGCTTATCTTCTCCTCCTCTGCAGCCTATGCGCTCGCAAAGGTATCCTTCCCGGGAAGAAAGTTCTTGAACAAGGTAATTGAAGTAACCCTTCTGTTTACGAGTACTGTTCTTTATATTATGCAGTACATCGTAATGGCAACAATGGGTATTATCGATACCTATCTTGCAATTACACTTCCTTACATCGCAACGCCTATGGGACTCTTCCTTATGCGTCAGTTTATCGGTCAGATACCCGACGCTATTATCGAAGCTGCTTACCTTGACGGTGCGGGACACGCAAGAATCTGCTGGCAGATAGTAATGCCCAACGTAAAGCCCGCTTGGCTTACACTTATGATTTTCGCCTTCAACGGCGCTTGGCAGATTACAGGTTACTCCTTTATCTACAACGAAGCATTAAAACCTATTCCTACCGTTTTACAGCAGATAAGCGCCTCGGGTATTGCCCGTGCAGGCGTTGCGGCGGCGGCTACAGTCGTTCTGATGATACCGCCTATGATTATCTTCCTGTTGTGCCAGAGTTCCGTTGTTGAAACAATGGCGCAGAGCGGTCTTAAGGATTAATAATAAAGAAAGGAATGATTTTGATGCCGTTTTTGAAGAAGCTTGCGGCGGTTATCGCCTCAGCGGCGGTTGCAGTTACAACCTTTGCAGTTGCAGCCTCGGCAGACGAACCCTTTACAGGCTATAACTACGACTGGTGGGGCGACCCGATTCCCTCACAGAACGGTTTTGTAGTCGATAAGGTTTATACAGGCGCTGATATGGGAATCGGAGCTATGTCCGAGCCCTCCGACATATTCGTGCACAACGATACGGGCACCTTCTATATTGCCGACAGCAAGAACAACAGAATTATCGTAACAGATAATACTTTTTCACCCGAATCCATAAGGATTATCGACACTCTTACATACAGCGACATTTATCCCGAAAGCAGCAGCAAGATAAAGTCAACAACTTTCAGTGAGCCCAGGGGCGTTTATGTAAGAACAAACAACGACGGTGTAACTCTTATTTATGTTGCAGACTCGGTTAACCAGAGAGTAGTTGCTTTTAATGAAAACAACGAAATCGTTATGGAGTATATCCGTCCTTCAAGCGACGTTTTCGACGCAAAGCTTACCTTTAACCCCAAAAAGGTGCTGGTTGACTCCGCCTTCAACGTTTACGTTGTAGTTCCATCAATTACACAGGGTGCTGTACAGTTCTCCGCAGACGGAACCTTCAACGGCTACTACGGTGCAAACCGTGTTGAGCAGACCGCAGAGGTTATCGCCCAGTCCTTCTGGAAGCTTATCTACTCAAGAGAGCAGATTATCGCAATGCGCCGTTCGGTTGCTATGGAAATTTCCAACATTGATATAGATAAGGAAGGCTTTATCTATACTGTAACGGAAAACAAATCCGCAGATACCGACGTTCTTAAAAAGCTTAACCCCGCAGGTACAAACATCTTTACCAACTTAGGCTACGATGAATACACCTTCGGCGATTATGCAACAAGATACTACAAGGGCAAGAACTACGCTTCCGCAATTACAGACGTTGATATTGACGAAATCGGAAATATCTACCTTCTTGACTTTGCAACAGGAAGAGTATTCCAGTACACCGATGAGTGCGACCTGCTCTTTATCTTCGGAGCAAAGGGAACTCAGAAGGGTACCTTCACCTCCGTTTCTGCAATAGAAACCTACGGCGGAAAGGTTTATGTAGTTGACTCCCGTAAGAACAGCGTTACCGTATTCAAGCAGACTGAGTTCGGCGCAATAGTTCAGGAAGCAATCCAGCTCTTCAACGAGGGTCTTTACGACGAGGCCAAGGGACCCTGGGAGGAAGTATTAAGACGCGACTCCAACTACTGGCTGGCTTATATCGGTCTTGGAAATGCTTATCTTAACCAGGGCGACTATCAGACCGCTATGGACTACTTCTACCGCAACTCAAGAGGCGGCTACAACAGAGCCTTCAAGAGCTACCGTATTGAATTTATAAGAGCAAACTTCACTTGGATGATGATAATTGTTCTTGTACTTATTGTAGGTCTGGTAATTCTGAGCTACGTCAGAAAGTACCTGAAAAAGAAAAAGGCCGGAAAAAACAAAGGGGGTAATCAGTAATGAAATTTGATTTGGATTTACCTGCATGGAAATGGCCTTTTTATGTGGCAAGACACCCCTTCGAGGGCTATGACGACCTGAGATGGAAAAAGGGCTACAGCATGAAGGTAGCATGGGTAATAGTTGCGCTGTTCTTTATCGTAAACGTATGCGGCGCTCAGCTAACCGGCTTCCTTTTCAACAATACCTACGTTAAGGTATTCAATATCATCCCTTACTTCTCATCATCCGTAATCCTGTTCGTTACATGGGTAGTAGGCAACTGGTCGCTGTGTACTTTGTTCGACGGCGAAGGAACAATGAAGAATATCTTCTGCGTTTCCGCTTACGCCCTTGTACCCTACCTTATTTCAGAGGTAATAATCATTATCGCCAGCAACGTGCTCTTAAGAAACGAAGCAGGCTTCATCAACTTCTTCAGATACTTAGGTCTTGCCTGGTCGATAATCCTGATGATTTCGGCTATGAAAACCGTTCATCAGTACTCGCTCCCGAAAACGATAGTAGCTATGATTTTTACAGTTGTAGCTATGGCGATAATCCTCTTCCTTGCGGTATTATTGCTCACCTTATTCCAGCAGGTATTCGTATTCGGATACGCTATCTACACCGAGCTTATGTACAGGTTCAGTATTTAGCGCAGAAACGATAACAAACTTCAGATAAACCTTAAATTTATTAAATGGTGGTGTAAAAATGCTAAAATTAAGGAAAAAGCTGTTATCTGCTTCTCTGGCGGCAGTAGTTGCCGTTTCCGCTTCCGCTGTTCCCGTATGGTCCGAGGATGAGCCGGTTGCAGTTGCTGCAAGCGAAGATACCGCTGACGCCGAGGGAGCAGCAGCTGAGACTGCCGAGGGTGAAGAATATGTAACCGAGGAGCAGGCGCTCAGCACTATGAAGCTTGCCTGCGAGAACAGCAAGGCTGCACTTTACGTTGACGAGACAAACTGCACCTTTGCTGTCGAGAATAAGGAAACAGGCTACAAATGGTGGTCCAGCTTCTACAAAACCAGTAACAGCAGCAACAAGGTAGAGGTCAGCAGACGCAGCACTCTTCTTACAATCGACGTTGTAGGTACGGAAAGCAAGGCGGTTGAATCTGCCAGAGCTTATGATAGCAACGTTACGAAGGCGAAGCCCGAATACACGGAGGACAGCGTAAGATTCACCTTTACTTTCAAGAAATACGACATAACAATCCCGCTCATTATTAAGATTAACGACGACGGAAGCTTTACAGCAACCGTTCCTACCTCCGAGATAAGAGAGGGAAGACCCGAAACAGACGAAGAGGGCAACACAGGTTACCAGCTTCTTACCGTAAATATTCTTGAGAATATGGGCGGTACAGATACAAGCACCGACGGTCTTATGATTGTTCCCGACGGCTCCGGCGCAGTTATCAACTACAACAACGGCGCTCCCAACGGTGAAAACAACACCTACGAGGCAAAGGTTTACGGACGTGACCTTGCAGTAGGACTTCTGTCGGCAGAGGCTATCACCGAGGACGTTACAATGCCTGTAATGGCAAGAATAAGCAAAACAGGCGACGTTGACAACGGACTTGTTCTTGTTGCAACCGAAGGCGACCCCTACGCAATAGTTCATGCAGCGGTTACAGGTCAGACGGTTACCGACCTTAACAACTGCTGGTTCGAGTTCTATCTGAGAACAACGGATAAGTACTATATGGGCGGCGGAAACGAGCCTCTTACCGTTTACGAAGGAAACGGAATAAAGGCAGGAAATGTTTCTGTAACCTACTTCCCCTTCTCGGGCAGCGACTTAAGCTACACAGACGCAGCAAATGTTTACAGGGATTACCTTGAGGACGTATGCGGCGTTGAAAAGAAGACAAAGGCAGACAGCGCTCCCTTCTACCTTACCCTTTACGGCGGAACGGTAAAGACCCAGTCTGTTTTAGGCTTCCCGGTTGACATTCAGACAAGCGCAACAACCTATTCCGAGGCTCTTGAAATTGTAAAGAAGCTGGAGGAAAGAGGCATAAACGACATAAAGATTATCTATGAGGACTTTAACGAGGCAGGAATTGTGAGCAATATAGCCGCAACCTTCCAGTACTCCTCAAAGCTTGGCGGAAAGAACGATTATAAGGAATTCAGCGATTATGTAACAGCGCAGGGATATGAAATCTTCCCCAGCTGCGACATTATGGAATTCTACAATTCGGGCAACGGCTACTCCTTTACGCTTAATGCGTCAAAGCAGATAACAAAGTCCTACGCAACCCAGACTCCCTTCGAGCTTGCATTCGGACTGCCCCATCTTACAAAGGATTCCTGGACAATTCTTTCTCCCTATTACTTCCCCGATATTTTCAACAAGCTTTCCGATACCTTCAGGGCTGAGGGAGCAACGGGAATTTCGCTCAATCAGGCGGCAAACACACTTTACAGCGATTTCAGCCGCTATAATGCAGACGGAAGACCCTACTTCGTAAGACAGGATACAATAAATATCCTTCAGGAAGGCTATCAGAAGCTTAAGGACGACGGTCTTACAATTCTCTCCGAGAATGCAAACCAGTACATGCTGAAATACTCCGATTATATCAAGGATGTTCCGCTTTACTCTTCCAACTTTGATATTTTCGACTACGATATTCCCTTTGCGCAGATGGTGCTCCACGGACTTGTTCCCTTTACCACCAAGGCGATTAACAAGAGCGCTAACGCAGAGGAGTTAAGGCTTTTAGCTCTTGTAACAGGTACTCCGCTTCACTACGAAATGATGTACGAGAACCCGAACAAGTTTGCAGACAGCGAATACGACAGCCTTTACTACACCAACTA
>JBJERK010000103.1:0-4065 GCA_051882255.1 Ruminiclostridium sp. | reverse complement strand
CTTTTATGTTTTTCAAGATACATAGGCGAGATTTCCTTTAATCCCGCTGCTTCAAACGCTCTCGGCAGCGGTCCGAAGGCTGATTTCACATACTCTAATTCTTTAATGGAAAAATCACTCTTTTGAGGCAGTCTTTGAAGCTCCTGTTGTTTTTCTATAAGAAATCTGATTGCCTTCTGACGTCTGTAACCACGATTATCAATCGTATCCCGCAGATGCTCAATATATAAGGCACGGATTTCTTCGTATTCACCAAGACCTTTTATTACAGTCTCAACCTCAAATCCTTCCGCTTCAAGAACAGATTTCCAGCTGTCCCGCTCATTTCCTGCCATATCATTATTTGCGTGGTCGCCGGCGACAAGCAGCAGCGGCGTTAGCACAACCTGCTTGAAACCATTTTCCTTTAGCTTCATAATTATGTCATTTATATCAGGCTTTGCGTCAACCGTTCCTATAAATATGTTTTTTATGCCTTTTTGCCTGCACACCTCGCCAAATTTCTCATAAGTACAATTTGCATTATGTTCCGTTCCGTGCCCCATAACAGCAACTGCATAACTGCTGTCAAAATTATTTGCAAGCAGTTCGCATACCCGTTCAATATCATGCTTTGTGCGAAGCAAAGGAATACCTATTCTTAAACTCGGAATACTGCCTTTATATTTATTTACCGCCGCGCATAGCTTGTCGTATTCAAAGCCGTCAATGAGGTGAGTCGGCTGAACAATTACCTCGTAAAAGCCCTCGTCCTCAAGCCTTTGCATAGCCTCTTGCACGGTATCAATTATAATTCCTCTTTTTTTCAGTTTTTTAATTATTGTACCGCTTGAAAATGCACGTCGTATTTCAAAATCCGGATAAGCTTTTTCGAAATCTTCTTCCAGCTTTTCAATTGAATTTCTCAGGGCACTTTCATAGGAAGTACCAAAGCTTACTGCAAGTATCGCCTTTTTCATTTTACTGTCCTTTCTGAAAAATATCGTTCTTTTCATAAGGCTGCCTATAAAAACAATAGTGCCTTAAGTCCGGTCTTTATTCAAGGCAATACCGCATAATTATTGCCGTGCAATTGCGCAGTCAGATTTTTCGTCAGATTGTGCAAAAACTACGCAGGCGGGCTGGCGCCCGTCAAGGAGTTTTTGTGCAATATGGCGGAAAATATGCAAGCAAGTGTGCGGCAAAGGCGTTAGCCGTTAATTGTGCGGTGTTGCCTCAAATTTCTTCAGATATTCGTCAATATCTTTAAGATTATTTTTCCAGATTTCAACCTTATCGTCACGAACAATTTCAACGCTTCCTCCCTGAATTTCTCCTCTGCCGCCAAGCTCTCCTTCCATATCCCCCTCAATCTTCAAATAGTTGCTCCTAAGACTTTCAAGGATATTTTCATCGGGTTTCCATTTTCCCCGGCTTTCAAGCTCAAGCAAGCGTCTGGCTATCTCCTCTGCGGCAAATCTGTTATTTTCAAGAAGCCACTTTCTCATTTCAGGGTGGTTTATATACTCTTCGGCAATGCTGTCAACGGTTTCATCGGCAACACAGCCGCTTGTACATTTAGCGTCAAACATATTCTGTATTCGGTGCATCATTTCAGAGGCGCCGTCATACTCTCTTTTCATTACATCTTCCTGCCATACGGCATTAAGCAGAGTATTGTCAATATCCTCCTGAACGCTTTCCGCTAAGGTTTGTGTTTTAACCGCTGAATTTTTCTCGTTTTCGCTTTGATACTGACGAACAGTCCTTTTTCCGATTGTTTCGGCAATCAGCTTAAAACCGCCCTGTACCTGTAATCCAAAACCGCAGGCAAGTGTATCCATGCGGCGTGATGATGTTGTATCGCAGGTAAGCTCAACCTTTTTTGAGTTTTCTATAAATTCTCTTACGCTCCTTCTCCCGTTAAGTCCGTTACCGTAAGCAAAGGCTGAAGACTGTATAAAATAACGGGCAAGGTCCTTATCGCTTTCCCATGCGCCGGCTTTAAGCGCAAGGTCAATTCCTGCACCAAACGCTCCCGGAGGATCGCCGAAAATACGAATTGTTTTTGCACGCTCGCTTAAGTCTCCGTATTCGAGTTCCGCTTCGTGTATGCTTTCACGGATATAATTTTCCTCGTCCCTTTCGTCAAGCGCCGATACCAGCAGGACAGTATCGTCCAATAAATTCACCGCATCCGGCCATGTATCCCGCATAACACCGGATATTCTCAGAGTTATATCAATTCTCGGACGTCCAAGCTCGGATAAAGGAATAGCCGACAATCCCGTTACTCTCCCATATTTATCCCATATAGGCTTTACGCCCATAAGATACATGAACTGGGAAAGCTGTTCGCCGTGAGTACGGGCAATATCCAGGGAAATCATATTCATAGCTATTTTATGGGGAAGCCTTCCCTCATGTCTGACGTAAGCGGAAATAAGCTGCTCCGCAAGAAGCTTTCCTCGTTCATAGGCTGTTTCAGACGGGATTTTATCCATATTCATCATATAGAAATTCCGACCCGCAGGAATAATCTTCCTTCCGTTTTCATCAGGCATACCGCCTTCACAGGTTCCTATATAACCTCCGTCAAGCAAATGAATAAGATTATTGATTTCATTTGTCGTCTTATTAAGGTCGTTATAAATTTCAAGAATATTTTCCGAAATATAATTATTCTTTTTATCTCCGTTCAGACAACCGGTTACATATTCCCTCAGACGTATGCGGTACTCTCCATCCCTTTCTCCCTCCTTTCTGGCAGGAGTATTATCAGCGTACAACACCTCGCAGATAAAGCTCACACACTCTTCAAAGTCAGGATTTTCACCAAAAATATGCCGTCCCGAGAGCTTGCCGCCGTCAGCGCATTTCAGCAAAGCAGTCCTGACAAGCTGAACACCTTCGGAAAAACTGTCGGCGCTTGCCAGCAGTGATTTATAAGCCTTACTTTTTGAAATCGATTCTTCTATTTCACTGCGCAGCGATTCCGCCTGACCGTTATCAAGCTCACACGCCTCGGTATATTCATTGATTTTACCAAGTAAGTCTGCTCCCTTTTTATCAACTCCGAAGCTGCTTACAGGATAATATCCTACTGTTACCGCATTAGCTCTGCGCTTGGCTATCGTGCCCTCGGATATAACTCCGAGATGATACGGATAGATATTCGGAAGATTGTCAAGCAAAGCGTAAGTCCACGAATGTTTGTCAAGACCGTTGCCCTTTCCGGGTAAATACTCAAGGCTGCCGTCTGTACCGAAATGAATTATTGCGTCAGCGGCAAAAATCCTGCTTATGTATCGATATGTTGCTATATACTGATGTGCAGGCGGACAGGCAGGGTCGTGAAGTATCCGGCACACCTCGCCTGTGCATTTTGCTCCGTAGCAGCCTCGCTTTGGCTGTACCATAACAACCACATTTCCAAAGCTTATGCCGCTGATAATAAGGTCATCGCCGATTACCATTCCCTCTCCCGGAGCTTCTCCCCAGGATGAAATCATACTTTCCTGCATTTCGGGATACAGCTCAGAAAAATATCCCATGTATTCCTGCTTGCTCATTCGGTATAAGCAGCCGCCGCTTTCATATATATCCTCAACGCTTGTCCAGCGAAAATCCGAAAATGCTTTTTTATTCATAATAAGCTTCCGCAATTCTTCGCCGTTCTCGGGAATATCCGTAACCTTGTAGCCGGTTACATCAAGCCTTTTTAACAGACGTGCTACGCTTTCAAAAACATCAAGACCGAATCCCTTTCCTACCGTTGCCTCCACGCCTGAGCATACGGAATTATGAAGAATAACAGCAATTCTTTTATCTGAATTTTTCTTTTTTCTGAGTCTGCACCAGGATTTAACCCGCTGCGCAAAGTAATCTATACTTTCATCAAAGGGGATTATCTCCTTGGTTTTTTCATCACGAACTGCCACTAAAACAGGTTCAATCATTCCCGCCATTTCAGGATTAAGATATGCGGACTGCAATTCTCCTGCAAGAGGATTATCCTGTTCTTCCCAGCTGCTTTTTGTAAGCATATAGCTGCTTATCGGATGAAAAACAGGCACATCCAGTTCC
>JBJERK010000102.1:0-4068 GCA_051882255.1 Ruminiclostridium sp. | reverse complement strand
GCTAGGAAACCTCATAACGGCTAGGCTTTGTGCCTGCCGTTATGAGGTTGCAGGAGGCAACATAGTCATCGCCAAAGGGCGGCACGGACGCCGCCATACAAAGCGATGACGAGTTGACAGACGCAGATGGCGGTTTATCGACAGTCTGAAGCCTGAGAAACGTGGTTTCTCAGGCTTATTCATTTGTAAATTGCCTCAGAAAATCCAGAACTTTATCTGATTTCTGCCAATCTTCAACGCTGACAGTAAAACCAAACAAGTCGTCCCAATGAAACACCATTTTCAGATTATCTTCAACAAATTGATAGCCAAAAGGCTTGGCTTCTTCGACATTCCAATTGTATTTTTCTTTTATACGGATAAGAAACTCAACCGGTCCGGTGAAGTTATCCTCCTGCGAATAATCAAAAAGGAGCTTTTCCCAGCCGGATTCATTTTTATCTTTTATATAAATCCAAGAACTTTCAGGGTCTGTCTTGCCTATCCTGTATTCATACTCAGGGTATCTTTTCATTTTTACCGCTCCCAAAATCAGATTTTTTTACAAGAAACAACACATTCACCGGATATATCAGTAAATAGCCGCCCTTGAAATCAAGAGCGGCTATAGCTTTGCCTTCTGTTATTACTGCGGATTAAACTCCAGATAATACCTTACCAGTAAAATAAACGACAGCGCAAACTCAAAGCCCACCGAAGCGGTAAGATAGGAAACCCTGAGCTTCTTCGTCTTTATAAGAATTGTGCTGCTTATGCCAATCCATACGCAGGCTATTATAAGTGCGCCTACGATAAGACCTGCGGGAACGGCGAAGGGAGGCTGCTTCTTCACGAAGTAGTTAAAGACGTTCATTACAACGCCTACCGCAAAGGGAACAAGACCTAAGGGCAGTACAGCAAAGCCCCAGTTTTTGCGCTTTGCACGGAAAAAGCCCATGCTAAGCACGAAAATTATCAGCGCTATAACAAGACATTCGCCTTCCACGGGACTGCCCACCCTTCTTAATAGAATAAATTACTTGATAAACTTTGTTACAATATCCTGAGCCTTTGAGTTATCGCTGCAAACGAGGTAATAAACGTAATTTCCCTTAATCTCGGTAATTGCGCCCTCTAACTTGTACATTTCATCGGGCGTGTAGCTTTCGTAAACGGAAATCTGATCCTTAAGGCGGGTCTTTACCGCTTCAAGTCCTTTTTCAGCAGCCTCGGCAGACTTGAACTCGAACACGGCAATTTCGTCGGGGTAAGCGCCGGAAGCGCAGAGGTAGTAGGATGAATCGGTAAGGTCATCTGTGTTCAGGTCGGTAAAGTAGTCGGGAAGGCTTTCGGGCTTCTTCTCGAAAGCGGAATTGATTGTAATTTCAGCAAGAACTGCCGCGGTTACGTCTGATGCGGTAAACTCTGTAACGGCTGCTTCTGTTGCAGCTGTTGTTGTGGTTTCTGCCGGTTTTGAGTCGCAGGAAGCGCAGCAAAGAATTGCTGCCGCAAGCAAAGCGGCTGTAATTTTTCGTTTCATACTTGTCTTTCCTTTCTTTTATTTGTTTTTGCGTCCTTTTGTCTTATTCAACCTGTATTGATTTTTGCAGGAAGCTTAACATCTTTTTATATGCAGTACCAAGGAAGTGCAGACCGTCTGCTTCTGCGTACTTGTCGGAGAAGTAGCCTGTGCTGTCCTGAAGCTGACTGCACAAATCAAGGTAAACAACGGCGTTTTCATCGCACATATCCTTTAAAAGCCTGTTGTAGCCGTTAACCATAACCATGGTTTCCTGACCCTCGTTGTCGTGAACCTTTGTAACAGGCGGGATTGAGATTACGTAGATATAGCTTTCGGGGCAGTTCTCCTTAAGCTCGTCAACCAGCAGCTTCATCTGCTCCGTCATATAAGTATTTCCCATATAGGCAAGTCCGTTTGAGCCAAGCATTATATAAATACGCTTCGGCTGAAGCTCCTTCGCCCTTGTGACAGCGGTATAGCCGCCGTATTCCTTTGTTCTTGCGCTTTCGGGGTTAAGACCTATCTGTGCAAAAACCTGTTCGCTGGTAAGGTAGCCGTAATTTACAAGTCCCGTACCGATTGAGTCGCCGATAAACAGGTCGTCCTTGAAGAATGACTCATCGTAAACGTCCGACTCAACTGCTGTTATTATTTCCTCCGTTTCCGAGGTTTCGGGAGCAGCAGTCTCCTCAGGGGTAGTCGTGGTTTCAACCGTAGGCTCTGTTTCCGAGGTAACGGTGGTTATCTGGGTTGTTGTAATAACCGCCTGAGGCTCGGAGTCCTGTCCTAAGTTGGAAACGTCGGTTTCCTCCAGCTTTCCGCTCATATATAAGTAAATAAGCGCACAAAGTGTAATAATTACGCCTACTATAAGTATATTCAGAATTACAATTGCAGCTGAAATTCCGTCAAACTTACCGCTTTTTCTTGCCATTTCGGTAATTCCTTTCCGTAAATAAAGATACTGAAAAATATTATACTATATTTTTCCCGTTTTATCAATAGCTTTTTTGATTTTTTGTGCAGTTTTTACTTTTCCCGATTTTTTGTGCAGTCCTGCCCTAAAAGGGTAATTGTAAAATAGACGTAAAATTTGTGCAATTGCTATTGTAATTCCTGTGTAAAAAAGGTATAATTATATAATAAGAGAATATACGTCCGACGGGAGGTTGACAGAATGAAATATATGCTGCGAAAGAAGATTATAGAAGCCCTGCTTGAAGTGAAAAAGGAGGGCTTAAGCGAGGGCAAGCTGCTTACTGCCCTGGGCACAAAGAAAAAGGACAGAAAAAGGGTTCTCGGAGTTGTACAGGCGCTTGAAAAAAGCGGAATAATCTATTTTTCAAAGGGAAAATACGTTTTAAAGGGCGCAAAGCGGTACTTCAAGGGAACGGTAGTGAAGCTTGCAAGAAGCCACGGCTTTATAAGAAACGACGGAAATGGCGAGGAGCTTTTTGTGCGGGGAAAGGATATGCTGGGCGCTGTTCCGGGGGATATAGTTCTTGCAAGAGTTACCGAGTTCAAGGACGAAACCCATAATTCCGATACCGCAGAGGTTGTGCTTGTTGAAAAGGAAACAGAGGGAGTACTTACCGGTACGATTGTTGAGGAAAACGGAAAGCTTAAGCTAAGACCCGACAGTTTCGTTTCCGACCCGCTTACAATTATCCGCTGGGGCGGAAACGAGATTAAAAGCGGGGATAAGGTTAAGTTTACAATACACGACCGTGCCGAGCGCCACAGCGACATTACCGTTGATATTGTTTCCGTTTACGGAAGCTCCGGCTATGCAAAGGTTTCCGTTGACGCATACATCGAGGAAAAGGGCATAAAGGCGGTATTTGACGAGGAGACTATGGCGGAGGCGGAGGCAATAGGCTTTGCAGGTATAAAGGCAAAGGAAACTGAAAACCGTGAGGATTTGCGCTCCCTGCCGATTTTCACCATTGACGGCGCAGATACAAAGGATATAGACGACGCAATAAGCATTGAAAAGACGGAAAAGGGCTTTAAGCTGGGCGTTCATATCGCCGACGTTTCCTATTACGTTAAAAAAGGCTCAGCCCTTGAAGCGGAAGCCTACAAGCGGGGCACCAGTATTTATATCGCAGACAGGGTTATCCCTATGCTGCCGAAGCAGCTTTCCAACGGTATCTGCTCCCTTAACCCCGCCGCCGACAGGCTTGCTTTTTCCTGCCTTATGGAGCTGGACGAGGGAGGAAATATAACAGACTACCGTTTTGCAAAGACTGTTATCCGTTCCAGGGTAAAGGGCGTTTATTCCGAGGTCAACAGGATTATCGAGGGAACTGCCGACAATGAAATAACCGAAAAGTACAAGGAGGTTATTGCCGCAATTCCCGTTATGGTACAGCTTTCAGCTATTTTTTCAAAGAACAGGGAGCAGCGGGGCGCGCCGGAAATCGACTCAAGGGAAAGTAAGATTATCTGCAACGCCGAGGGTATCTGTATTGACGTTAAGGAGCGTTCAAGGGGCATTTCCGAGGGCATTATCGAGGAGTTTATGCTCTGCGCCAACAACTGCGCCGCAAAGCTTGCCATGGAAA
>JBJERK010000101.1:0-4085 GCA_051882255.1 Ruminiclostridium sp. | reverse complement strand
CGGCGAAGCCGCCGCATCAGCGCTGAGCTTCGCTCAGCGCAAGCCGCGAAGCGGCGAATTGCCGCCCGCTTTAGCGGGCGGGTTGGCGGCGGCGAAGCCGCCGCATCAGCGCTGAGCTTCGCTCAGCGCAAGCCGCGAAGCGGCGAATTGCCGCCCGCTTTAGCGGGCGGGTTGGCGGCGGCGAAGCCGCCGCATCAGCGCTGAGCTTCGCTCAGCGCAAGCCGCAAAGCGGCGAATTGCCGCCCGCTTTAGCGGGCGGGTGGCGGCGGCTGCGCCGCCGCCAGGCGCGCCCTTCGGGCGCGCACAAGCCTTGGCTCTACCTCACAACCCTGTGTCTGCACATTCCCGTCTTACCGCACTCATGACAGGTAAGTCTGCGCTTTGTCAAGGTGTGATAGCCCTTTACATACTCGCCCATTGTGGGAACGAAAAGCGCCTTGCAGTGGGGACACTCGTAATAACCCGCCCTGACTTCAAGAGTTGCAGCTGCACCGATACCCAAAGCCGCCACAGCCAGGGCTGCTGCAATAACAGCTACACGGGCAATAACCGGCAAATCAATATACGCCGCTATTACAACAAGCGCCACAACTGCAATTACCGTGATTGTACCACAGATTACGGACAGCGCCATTCTTTTTCTGTTTTCCTGATTTTCCTGCACTAAGTTCATCATATTCTCCTCCGCTTTCTTCTTGTATTCGGTTTCTTCGATTTTCTCCCCGGTAAGCAGCTCGTTTACTGTTATGTGCAGCTCCTCGCAGAGGGGCAGCATAAGCGAAACCTCGGGAAGCCCCTTTCCGCACTCCCACTTTGATACCGTCTTATCGCTTATGAAAAGTGCGTCGGCAAGCTGCCGCTGGGTAATGCCAAGGGCTTTTCTTGTTTCGGAAATGAATTTCCCGATTTTAATCTGATCCATTCGGTTTCCCCCTTTCTGCCTTTATTTTATATGACGAACCGGAAAAAGAACACCCACGAAGCGTAGAGTTTGCCCTTTTTGGGGCATTTCTACGGGGCGGAGAATCTTGTTTTGCCTTTTTAGGGCATTTTAGCATAATCGGCGGGTAAAGTCAACCTGCCACAAAAAAGACAGCAAAAAACGGAGCCGCATTTGCAGCCCCGCTTTTCTTCTATTCATTTTGCTGGTTCAGCTTACTTTACGCTGAAAAGAATATCGCCGTAGGTAGGTACAGGCCAGTAGTCCTCTGCAACCATTGTTTCAAGCTTATCAACAACCTCGCGGACAACGCCCATCTGAGCGAATACGCTGTCGTGATAGAAGGTTGCAAGCTCCTTCACGTCGGAGATTGAAGCAGCCTCAGCAAGAAGCTCTTCAAGCTTTTCGTTCTTAGCAATCATATCGCTTGCCAGAGCGGAAATCTTAGCTGCAGCAGTTGTTTCTGCGGAAGTATCGATGCCTGCCGCCTTCTTGGAAGCGATTATATCGCAGAGAGCCTTCTCGTAGGACATAACTGCGGGAGTATACTCTCTCTTAACCATATCAAGAGCTGTATGAGCCTCGATGTTGATTGTCTTGTAGTAGTTTTCAAGAAGAATTTCTGTTCTTGCGTGGATTTCTCTCTCAGAGAATACCTTGTGCTCGGTAAAGAGCTTGATGTTCTTCTCGTCCTCGAAGTGGGGAACTGCCTCAACGGTGGACTTAAGGTTAGGCAGACCTCTCTTTGTGGTAGCTTCTTCAATCCAAGCGTCGTCATAGCCGTTGCCGTTGAAGATAATTCTCTGATGCTCCTTAAAGGTCTTAACGAGAATCTCGTGAAGCTTTTCTTCAAAGTTAGCGCAGCCCTCTAATTCGTCAGCAAACTGCTTTAAGGACTCAGCAACGATTGTATTAAGAACAATATTCGGAGTTGCTACGTTATGTGTTGAACCAACCATTCTGAACTCGAACTTGTTGCCTGTGAAAGCAAAGGGAGAGGTTCTGTTTCTGTCGGTGGAGTCCTTCTTGAACTTAGGAAGTGTATGAACGCCGATATTGAATTCTGTATTCTTTTCCTTGACTGTGCCGCCGTCAACAAGCGCCTTTACTACCTCGTCAAGCTCTTCGCCAAGGTAGATGGAAATAACAGCGGGAGGTGCTTCGTTAGCGCCGAGTCTGTGGTCGTTTCCTGCTGTTGCAACAGAAAGACGGAGTACCTCTGCGTAATCGTCAACGCCCTTGATAATTGCAGCAAGGAATGTAAGGAACTGTGCATTTTCAATAGGAGAATCGCCGGGCTTCAGAAGGTTCTGTCCATCGTCTGTGGAAAGCGCCCAGTTATCATGCTTACCGGAGCCGTTTACTCCTGCAAAGGGCTTTTCGTGGAGCAGGCAGACCATACCGTGCTTCTTTGCAATCTTCTGCATCATTTCCATAGCCAGCTGGTTCTGGTCGGCAGCAAGGTTAGCGGAAGCGAAGATAGGCGCCATTTCGTGCTGTGCGGGAGCAACCTCGTTATGCTTTGTCTTTGAGGGAACGCCAAGTCTCCAGAGTGCCAGGTCAAGATCCTTCATATAATCGGAAACTCTCTGCTTGATAACGCCGAAGTAGTGGTCTTCAAGTTCCTGTCCTTTGGGTGCAGGAGCGCCGAAAAGGGTACGTCCTGTATAGATAAGATCCTTTCTCTTTTCGTAAACGCTCTTGTCAACAAGGAAGTATTCCTGCTCTGCGCCTACTGTTGCAATAACTCTCTTTGAGGTAGTATTGCCGAAAAGGCGGAGAATACGGATAGCCTGGTCGGAGATAGCGTCCATAGAGCGCAGCAGAGGAGTTTTCTTGTCGAGAGCTTCTCCTGTGTAGGAGCAGAAGGCTGTAGGTATGTAAAGTGTGTTATCCTTTACGAAAGCGTAGGAGGTAGGATCCCATGCTGTATAGCCTCTTGCCTCAAAGGTAGCTCTTATACCGCCGGAAGGGAAGGAGGAAGCGTCTGGCTCGCCCTTGATAAGCTCCTTGCCTGAAAATTCCATAATTACGGTGCCGTCGCCTGTGGGAGAGATAAAGCTGTCGTGCTTTTCTGCGGTAATGCCTGTCATAGGCTGGAACCAGTGAGTATAGTGGGTTGCGCCCTTTTCTATTGCCCAGTCCTTCATAGCCGCAGCAACGCTTTCAGCGATAGAGCTGTCCAGCTCCTTGCCTGCGTTCATTGTAGCCTTAAGCTTCTTGAAAACGTCCTTGGGAAGACGCTGGCGCATTGTGGACTCGTTGAATGCGTCCACGCCGAACTCTCTTGTAACATCAATTTTTTCTGACATTTGTTAACACCTTTCCTTTCAGCTGTATACGATTAATAAACAATAAAAAATTAAGACGCTTTTTGCAGGCTTCGCCCTGCCAAAACGTCTTTGTTCTGTTAAACGTATTCTCTTTGCTTATATGATAATACAAAAGCGAAGATTTGTCAATATGTTATTTTCTACAAAATTGTGCAGCGGCACAGTATATTTTTGCAGGATTTTGACGTTAATCCTGCATTTTCATCTTATACTCCCTTGCCTTTACCGCAATTCCCCACATAAGGAGATTAGCGCCGATAATGCCTAAAAGTACAGAAGCCGCATTTACCGAGGAATTTACTGCCGCAGCCTCGTTATACTCGCTTGTATAGAAGTTGCAGGCATAGCAGACGCAGCCACAGGCGGGGATAAGGCTTACAGCCGATATAACAGTAAAAACAATATAGTCCCCGAAATGGGCGCAGTTTTCCCTGAACCGGGTCTGCCCAAGCTTTATAAGCAGGGAAAACGCCGACCCGAAAAGCGCTACCGCCACAGGATAAATCACGATATTCACCGCCCTGGTCCTTACCCCCGGAAACTCCCTGAAATAAAAGACCGTTTCATTCTGCGGCGCAAAAATACTCGCCGCCGCATAGGTTTCCACCGTGTACCCGTAGGTTTCGCCGCCGACTATATATGTATATGCAGCCCTGTTTTTCGGCTCCCCTTCGGTAAAGGAAACAAGCGAGCTGTGTGTAAACCCGATTATATTAAGGCTTGCAAAAAATGCCGCTATCGCCAGCACCGCCATATATAAGCAGGCAAACGCCCCGAACACCGTCCCGTTTACCCTGCATTTCATTAATCTG
>JBJERK010000100.1:0-4120 GCA_051882255.1 Ruminiclostridium sp. | reverse complement strand
AGTAGTCATAGCTGCGCTTTTCAGTATCCTTTTCAACTACCTGCTGACAGCGGTTTCTCCCGGCTTTGCTGTTATAATAAGCGCAATTGCGGCTTCCGCCGTGGCGGCTCTGCTTTTCCCGATTGAGGAAGAAGAGGAGGAGCAGGAATGAATATTGTAATTTACATAGCGGTTATGGCGGGGGTTACTTATCTTATAAGAATGATACCCTTTACGGTTTTCCGCAAGAAGATTAAATCCCGCTTTTTCAGAAGCTTTCTTTACTATATTCCCTATGCGGTGCTTAGCGCTATGACTATCCCCGCAATTTTTTCCTGCACGGGGAACGTTATAACCTCGGTGGCGGGAACGGTTGTGGCGGTGGTTTTGGCTTATTTCAATCTGCCGCTTATTGTGGTTGCCCTTGCGGCGTCGGGAGCGGCACTGGTTGTGGGATTTTTTGTGTGAGAATGTGAGAGGACTTTTGTGAAATTAAGCAAGGCGCCGCCGCATTTATGCGGCGGCGCCAACTGTTACCCTCTCTTATATTCCAGCATTTTCGATATACTCTTAAGCCCCGCCAGAGTTACCGTATTGTTCCTCTTAGCCCTTTCCGCAGGCTTTGGCGCGGTATCCTCCGCAAGCTGCCTCAGCGAAGCCGAAACCCGCTCGTTTACAGGCTCAGAGCTTTTTGCACGAACATTTGCAGACTGAAACAAAAGCAGAAGACGGGTATTTTCCGCCCCGTACTTCTTAACAAAATCTCCCTTGTTTTCGGGAGTTATCCTGTCGTCGTGGTGCAGTATGAGAAATTCAAGCTTTTGAGTAAGCGTTCCCTCAACTCCGTAATCGGACAGCACTCCACGGGCAAGCATAGCCCCTCTTTCACCGTGTCCGTCGTAGGAGGTATAGGACTCTCTGTCTGCGGCGCAGTCCACCTTGCCCGCACCGTGAAACAGCAGCGCCAGCCGCAGGGTTATATCCGGAACAGCGTAGCCAACCGCCCTTGCGGTATGCTCAAAAAGGGTGTATTCCTGATACCTGCTGCGCTGGTCGTAGTTTTCCTGCTCACGAAGCATAGGGAACAGATAGAACAGAACGCCGCTGAACAGCATCAGCGTTTCCGTCACACGCTTGCCCATAATTATATCACGAAAACAGGACATAATCTCTGAATTATTGATAGAGTCAAGAAGCTCGGGGTTTTCGCACATATTCTCCAGAGTCGTCGGGCTTATCTCCGCCTCGCCCCGTGAATATTTCAGCATAGCCTCTAAAATACAGCGTGGATTTTCCCTTATAACGGGAATTACCGCCTTTTCAGGGGCTTTTTTAGCTTTTTTGTTTGCAGGCAGCTGCTGCGCCTCGGAAAATCTTCTTTCTTCAATCGCCCTTAGTATCACAATATCCTTTTCAAGGCATTCCGCTCCGCCGAAGGGGTCGTAAAGCCCTCTGTCGGGGCTGTAGGCGATTGCATTAACGGAAAAGCACCGCCTTCTCAAATCCTCGTCTATCGTAATGCAGTAAACAGGCTTTCCGTTTCTGTCAAAGCGGGAACGGAAGGGAGCAACGGAAATTCCCATTCCGCCTGTGATTATGATAAGTTCGCCTTTGTACAGCTGGTCTTCAACGATTTTGTACCTGCCCTCAAAAATTGCAATTATCCTGTCCACGGAAGCGTTGCAGGCTATGTCGAAATCCATTGTCCTCTCGCCGAGGATAAGGGAATTTACGCAGTCGCCAACAAGAAAAGGCGTATATGTATGAGCCTTTAAAAGCTCAAGAATTTCAGTAACCTGTCCGGGTATTTCAAGAGTCAGAGTCAGCGCCTCCCTCCTTATTCTTAAAGCCCCAGCCGTCTACTCCGCTTCTTCTTAATGCACCGAACATACGCACCTTAAAGCCCTTGTCCTGCTTTTCCATAGAGTAAAGCCACTCCTTTGTGGTCTGGCGGGTGGTTTTCTTGTCGGCGGGGCATCTGGACTTGCAGACGGGGAAGCCGTTTCTGTTGCAGCAGTTGGTAACCTTAGCCTCAGGCGCAAAAACGAGAGGTCGTATCATGGTTATATTCTTCTTTGAAAGGTAGGTAACAGGCGCAAAGCAGCCGATTCTGCCCTCCTTGAAAAGATTCATTATAAAGGTTTCGATAACGTCGTCGTTATGGTGTCCCAGTGCTATTTTATTGCAGCCGCTTTCAATCGCAGCGTCATGCAAAGCGCCCCGCCGCATTTTTGCACACAAGGCGCAGGGGTTGCTTTCCTTTCGTATATCGAAAATAACGGGGCCTATATCGGTTCTTACAATCTTATACTCAATGCCAAGCTTTTCGCACATTTCCGCAACTGCGCTGTAATCCGTCTGCTGACCGCCGAAGCATAAGTCAAGGGTAATTCCTACAAGCTCATAGCTTTTTCCTGCAAAGCGGCGGTAGGCGGCAAGGGCGTTAAGCAGCACAAGGCTGTCTTTGCCTCCGGAAATACCGACGGCAATCCTGTCGCCGTCCTGTATCATATCGAACTCCTCGCAAGCCTTTCTTACATAGCCTAAAATCCTGCGCATATTACTTCTTCCATTTCATTGAAATATCAAAGGCGGTTACGCTGTGGGTAAGAGCGCCAAGGCTTATTATATCAACGCCCGTTTCTGCAACTTCCCGTATATTTTCAAGGGTTACGTTTCCGCTTGCTTCAAGCTTTGCCCGTCCTGCGGTAATCTCAACCGCCTTTTTCATATCCTCGCAGCTCATATTGTCCAGCATTATAACGTCTGCGCCTACTGCAAGGGCTTCGTTCAATTCCTCAAAGCTTCTTGTTTCAACCTCGATTTTAAGCATGTGACCTGCTTTTTTTCTGAGAGCAGTTACTGCGGCGGTAATTCCGCCGTAAGCGTCAATGTGGTTGTCCTTAAGCATTGCTGCGTCAGAGAGATTATAGCGGTGGTTCTTTCCGCCGCCCATTACAACGGAATATTTCTGAAGCGCTCTCAGTCCCGGGAGAGTTTTTCTTGTATCGCAGACAGAAGCGTTAGTGCCGCTTACAAGACCAACGCACTTGTTTGTGTAGGTTGCAGTTCCGCTCATGTGCTGGAGCAGATTAAGAGCGGTTCTTTCGCCTTTGAGCAGGGCTGCGGTCTTACCGCTGAATTCTGCGATTATATCTCCCTTGTTTACTGCGTCCCCGTCCCTGAAATGGCGGGCAATCTTAACAGTATCGTCAAGCAGCTCAAAAACCCTCAGCGCAACATCAAGTCCTGCAATAACTCCTGTTGCCTTTGCAATAAAATAGGCTTCGGAGCGGTCTTCCGGGTCTATAAGCAGGTCTGTTGTGCTGTCGATATAGTTTATGTCCTCGTTAAGGGCGGTTTTTATAATGTCGTCAACGTAGAATTGAAGTAGTTTCATTTTTATTCTATTTTTCCTTTCTTCCGAAATCATATTATTTCACTCAACACAATATAAGCGCAGGTAGCAATGGAAAGCGCCTCAACATAGTCGGGAGTAAGAGCATAATTACCCTTTTCAAGCTGTTCCTTAATTTCCCTTACTCTGCCTATCGACCGCTTTGCCTCCTCAATATCGGGAACTACAAAGTACGCTTTCTGCATAATGTGGCGTATCTCGGTACGCAGTCCCGTTGGAAGCGGCTCGCCCTCCGGCGCTCTGAAAGCATGCTCAACGGGAGAATAGTCCTGTACGGGGGCGGTAGTTTCGTTTATATTTTCCGCAATAAGCCGTGAGAAAACAAGGGCTTCAAGCAGAGAGTTGCTTGCAAGGCGGTTTATTCCGTGAACTCCCGTGTGGGCACATTCTCCCGCGGCGTAAAGTCCCTTTACGGTGGAAGCTCCGTGTCCGTTTACCGCAATACCGCCCATTAAATAGTGCTGGCAGGGGTAAATCGGGATAGGCTCCTTCGTCATATCGTAACCCTTTTCAAGCACGCGGCTGTAAATCATAGGGAAGCGGTTCTTTATAAAATCGCTGTCCTTATAGGAAATATCAAGGAAAAACTCGTCGCTGCCTATTGCCTTCTGCTCCTGCATCATGCACTTTGAAACCACGTCGCGGGGCGCAAGCTCCTTTCTCTCCGGTTCGTACTTCTGCATAAACCGCTCCTTATTGCCGTTAAGCAGATAGGCGCCCTCT
>JBJERK010000099.1:0-4133 GCA_051882255.1 Ruminiclostridium sp. | reverse complement strand
GGGCAGGGGAAAGGCAGTGAAGCGCTGAAACTGATACTTAACCGCTATTCTGATAAGCGTTTTCTGCTCGAAATAGAAAACACCGATGGAATAACAGACGCTTCATCAGAAAAACTCAGAAGAAAAAGCTTTTATCTGAAAAGCGGTCTTGTGAAATCGGATTTTAATGTCATGCTGTTCGGAGTACCTATGGAGATACTTACAGACGGCAGCAAGATAAGCTTTGAAGAGTACAGCGCCCTTTACAGAAATGCCGTGGGAAGGCGGCTTGCTGCAAGAATAAAGCTGTTATAAATTATATGTTCGGGATAATTTTTGGAATTAACAGCTTCCATATTTCTCCCATATTACACAAAACTGCCGCAAAGGACTTACCTCTGCGGCAGTAGCTATTCTTAGCCTTCATCGGTTGCTGCAGCAAGGCGGTAAGCTTCGTCGTACAGCAAATCCTGGCAGGAAAGGGGCTTTTCCTCCCCGGGCATACGGCGGATATAGCTGCCGTCGGGCTGCTGTACTCTTGCCTGACAGTTGTCCTGCCACATAAGCTCAAATACCTTGTTAAGCCTTGCTTTCAGCTCGGGAGATTCAACCGGCAAGGCGACCTCAACTCTGCGAAGAGTGTTTCTGGTCATCCAGTCGGCGCTGGAAATGTAGTAATCTGCGTTTTCTTCCTTGCCGAAAATGTAAATTCTCGAGTGTTCAAGGTACCTGCCTACGACGCTTATAATCTGAATGTTTTCTGTAAGTCCCGGAACTCCCGCCTTAAGGCAGCAAATTCCCCGGACAATCATCTTTATCTCAACCCCGGCGCAGCTTGCCTCGATAAGCTTATCCATAAGGGTCTTGTCGGAAAGGCTGTTCATCTTGAGTCTGATAAAGCCCTTTCCGCCCTGTCTTGCCTTAAGTATTTCACGGTCGATAAGATTCATCAGTTTATTTTGCAGGCAATGTGGTGCTACAAGCAGCTTCTGCATGTGGTCAACAGTTTCGCCGAGGGTGAGAGCACTGAACACAGTGGAAGCCTCCTGAGCAATTTCAGGACTTGCGGTCATTATGGATAAGTCTGTATAAAGGCGGCTGGTTTTTTCGTTGTAGTTTCCCGTGCCGACCTGGGTTATATACTTTATTCCCTCGCTTGTTCTGCGGACGATAAGACAAAGCTTGCTGTGTACCTTAAGCCCGTCAAGCCCGTATATTACATGACAGCCCGCCCGTTCAAGCCGCCTGCTCCATTCGATATTATTTTCTTCGTCAAAGCGGGCTTTCAGCTCTACGAGTACGTCAACCTGCTTGCCGTTTTCCGCGGCTTCAACAAGGCTTTCAACCACCTTGCTGTCCCGTGCAAGACGATAAAGGGTCATTTTTATGGAGATTACCTCCGGGTCGTGTGCCGCCTCGCTCAGCATACGCAGGAAAGGACGGATACTCTGATAGGGGTAGTGGAGCATAATATCCTTCTTGTCAATCTGCTCCGCCATCGGGATTTTTTCGTCAATATCCGGGCTTTTCTGAGGGTGACGGGGAGCGTAGAAAAGCTCGGCGTGACTGCGAAGCTGGTCCTCTATTCCGAAAAGGAAGGATAAATCAAGTGGAGAGCCGCAGGTAAAGGCTCTTGCAGTATCAAGCTTTATAAGCTCGCATATTTTCTTAACAATTTCCTTGTCTATATCACGGCTGAGTTCAAGACGGACAGGGCAGAGCTTTGTTCTCAGCTTTACTACCTCAGCCATGTGATCGCGGTAGTTAAGCTCCTCGTCGTAAATGCTGTCTGCGTCAATATCCGCGTTTCTTGTTATGCGGGCAAGGGTTTTTCCTGTAACCTTATAGCCCTTGAACATAAGGGGCAGGTAGTGGAGTATAAGCTCCTCTGCAAGCATAAAGCAGCCTGTTCTTTCGGGGATTGAAATAAGCCTTGGGAAAACTCCGCCGCCGCAGGGAACAATACCGATTTTCTCCTTTTCCGTCTTTGTGCTGAGTACTGCAACAGCATAAATCTCCTTATTTTTAAGGAATGGGAAGGACTGCTTCTTGCCAACGACAAAGGTAGAAAGCAAAGGCATAAAATCTCTGCGGAACATATTTTCAAGGTATTTTTCCGACTCGGGGCTTATGCTGTGGAAATCCACAAGAGTTATGCCCTGTTCGGTAAGCTTTCCTAAAAGGGCTTTGTATGCAGTATCGCGGCGGGCGCACAAGTCCCTTATCCTCAAAAGCGCAGCGTCAATCTGCTCTCCCGGGGTCATGTGGGTTTTATTCTCCCTTGCTTCCTTGTCAAGAAGCTTCTGGTCGTGAAGGCTTCCTATTCTTACCATGAAAAATTCGTCAAGATTGCTCTGGAAGATAGAAAGAAAGGTAAGCCGCTCGCAAAGGGGAAGACGTTCGTCCTCCGCCTCCTCAAGCACTCTTTCGTTAAATCTGAGCCATGAAAGCTCTCTGTTTTCAAAGCAGGTGTTTTCCATAAATCCGCCGCCTTTCCGTTTGTTATCTTAATTTTATCCCCGAATAAAGCTTTTGTCAAGCCGGATTGCACCGAATATTCCTGTTTACGTCAAATTTTACAAAAGCTTTACCGCCGCTTTACAATTTACTGAAATTTCGGCTCGCAGGTCAGATTTACGCCAAGGCGCTTGAAAATCCGTTCGTCAACTGCCGAAAGAATAACCGTGGAATGTACCTCACAGCCCCGAAGCTTTTCAATCTGCTCCATAGCAAGCTTTGCGGCAGGGTCGGTTGTAGCGCAGATAGAAAGGGCAAGAAGAGTTTCGTCTGTGTGCAGGCGGGGGTTGTTGTTGCCTAAGTGCTGAACCTTTAAATTCTGTATAGGTTCGATAACCTGGGGCGACATAAGCAGCACGGAGTCATCAATTCCGCCGAAATGCTTTAGAGCGTTAAGGAGAAGGGCAGAGGAGGCACCCAGAAGTCCCGAGGTTTTGCCTGTAATGATAGTACCGTCGGGAAGCTCCATAGCCGCCGCAGGAGCGCCTGTTTCCTTTTCTTTGTTCAGTGCAGGCTCTACTACCCGCCTGTCTGCGGTGGAAACGCCTGCCTGCTTTAAAAGAAGTTCAAGCTTATATATTTCCTCGTCTGAAACAAGTCCCTTGCGCTTTCCGCAAAGCCCCTCATAATAGCGGCGGATAATCTCGTTTCTGGCGGCCTCGCATACTGCCTCATCATCAATAATACAGCAGCCCGCCATATTTACGCCCATATCCGTAGGTGATTTATAGGGCGACTCTCCGAGGATTTTCTCGAACATAGCGTTAAGTACGGGGAATATTTCAACGTCACGGTTGTAGTTTATAGCGGTCTTTCCGTAAGCCTCGAGGTGGAAAGGGTCAATCATATTGACGTCGTTAAGGTCTGCCGTTGCCGCCTCATAGGCTATATTTACAGGGTGACGAAGCGGAATATTCCAGATAGGGAAGGTTTCAAATTTTGCGTAGCCCGCTTTAATTCCCCGCTTGTGTTCGTGGTAGAGCTGGGAAAGGCAGGTAGCCATTTTTCCGCTTCCGGGACCCGGCGCAGTAATCACCACAAGTCGGCGGGAGGTTTCGATATAATCGTTTCTGCCGTAGCCCTGGTCGCTCATAATCAGATTAAGGTCGGAAGGGTAGCCCTTGATATGGTAGTGGTGGTAAACCTTTACTCCGAGGGCTTCAAGCCTGCTCTGGAAAGCGTCTGCGGAAGCCTGACCCTCGTACTGGGTAAGTACCACACTGCTTACATACAGACCGATTTTTGTGAAGATATTAAAAAGGCGGATAACGTCCACGTCGTAGGTTATGCCAAGGTCGCCTCTTACCTTGTTCTTTTCAATGTCCCCCGCATTAATTACAATTACAATCTCCGCCTCTTCCTTAAGCTGAAGCAGCATCTGAAGCTTGCTGTCGGGCTTGAAGCCGGGGAGAACTCTTGAAGCGTGATAATCGTCGAAAAGCTTTCCTCCGAATTCAAGGTAAAGCTTTCCTCCGAAGCGTGAAATGCGCTTGCGGATATGCTCCGACTGCATTTTAAGGTACTTTTCGTTATCAAATCCTGTTTTTTTGCTGCTGTCCATAATTTTCCTCGCATTTTCTGAATTTATTGAATAATGTCACTTTTTAGTATATAACAAATCAGCGGAAAATGCAAGG
>JBJERK010000098.1:0-4134 GCA_051882255.1 Ruminiclostridium sp. | reverse complement strand
TCTGCTTACCCATGCAAACGCAAAAATAATTGCGGAGTTCAGCGAACATGCCGAGTTTTCAATGAACTACACAACCGAGGAGAAGCAGCCGACAGGCAAAACCGAAACGGAAAAACAGCTTATGATACTTGGAGTTACATTTCCTCTTTACAATGAGCCGATAAGCCGTGAAAACAAAATATGCACAGAGGAAATAAAGACTTTCAATCTTTTCGGAGCAGAAATGCCCATAAAAATAAAAACAGATACCTTCACGGAATACGAAACCGTTACAGTCACAAGAAAGATGGAGGACGTTGAGCGGCTGCTCACGCAGAAGCTTGAGCTTTACTGTCTCAATATGTTTTCCGATTATGAAATTGTTGACATAGAGAAAAGCATTAAGAGAACCGAAGAAGGGATAACTCTGGGCGCTGATATAAAGCTGAGAGGAAATATTGCTGTACAGCAGGAAATATATTCCCGACAATAATTGACAAAACCGCTTGACAGCGATATAATCAGATTAAAATATAAATGCGGGGGTAAGTTTATGAATAAGTTTCTGGGAATTCTTCTTGCGCTGGCAGGTCTTTTTACTGCGGCAGCAGCAATACTGTACAGGATTTTTCTTAAAACCGACATTAAAAAATTCCCCAGCAAAAGTCAGCGTGAGGACGAAAAATGGCTTCATACCGTTGACAGAAAAGACGTTTACATAACCTCCCGAGACGGGCTTTTTCTTCACGGTTCTTATGTAAAGAACAGCTCCGACAGCTGGGTAATTCTTGTGCACGGATATGACGCCGAAAGCGGTAATATGGGCTGCTACGCAGAAAAGTTCTATAACAGAGGGTACAGCGTTTTAATGCCCGACCTTCGGGGAAACGGGCTTAGCGAGGGAAATGAAATCACAATGGGACACCTTGAGCGGCTCGACCTTTGCGACTGGATAAATAAACTAATAACTGAAATGGGCGCAGAAAAAATCCTGCTTTTCGGGGTTTCGATGGGGGCTTCTACGGTAATGCTTGCTTCTGCCGAAAAGCTTCCTTCTGCTGTAAGAGCAGTTATCGAAGACTGCGGATATACTTCTGTAAGGGACGAATTTGCATATAATATGAAGCAGCTGCTGCACCTGCCGCCTTATCCTGTGCTTTGGGTTGTGGATATTATAACAAGGCTAAGAAAGGGCTGGAGCGTTATGAAGGACGCAGACTGCATAAAAGCGGTAGGAAAAAGGCGTCTGCCTATCCTGCTTATTCACGGAAGCGCAGATACCTTTGTGCCCTTTGAAATGCATGACAGGCTCTTTGAAGCGGCGGCTGAGCCTAAGGAAAAGCTTGTGATATACGGGGCAGGACACGTAGAAAGCAGCAGTACAGAGCCTGAAAGATACTGGGGCAGGGTGCTTGAATTTGCTGATAAGTATATGAAATAGGAAAAACGGCATTATCCGAAACAGATAATGCCGCATTTTTTACTTTAATTTTGCTGCAAGCTTTGGTTTTATAAGCTTTATATAAGCAAGCTTTATAGTGTCAAGGCAAAGGTCATACAGAACAAAAGCCACATTTCCCGCAGCCCAGAAGATTAGTACAGCGTACTGCCCGAAATCCTCAAGTCCTTCAAGCATTTCCTCCGCAGAAAGCAGAACAACAAGAATGTTATATACTATTACAACCGCAATATTGAAAATTCCGAGCCTTGCTAAATAGCGAAGAACCTTGTTCTTGATGCTATCCAGAGTATGCCGCAGGGTAGGGTAGTAGCCGAAGAAAAACAGCAGAAAAAAGTCTGCCTCAAGCTCCGGTACCAGGATAAAGGAGAGCAGGGAAACCGTAAGGTAAGAAAGATATGCCCATTTTCTTCCCGTCTGCTCGCCTACCGTCCAGATAAACATTCCTGCAATAGCAGGAACAGCATAAGCAAAGGCGGGGATAAGGCTCAGGTACATTACGATAACGCTTATTGCGGATACTATTCCGCAGAAGGCTATGTTGAAAGCTGTTCTTGAACTGTTATTTGCCATGATAAATCCTACTTTTTTGAATCCTTACCATAAAGCTCTATGCTTTTTTCTTTAAGTATGCGTCCGTCACGGAGTATCTCGGTAAGTCTCTGTGCGTCGTTATCAACAAGAGCGTCCCGGTACTCGGTTATATGCTCTAAAATGCAGTTGATTTCTCTGAGCAGTGCTTCCTTGTTGCAAAGGAAAAGCGAGGACCACATATATTCGTTGAGCTTTGCAACTCTTGTAAGGTCCTGAAAGCTTCCTGCAGAAAAGCCGTCGTAATTCAGCAGCACAGGGCTTTTTACATAGGCGTTTGAAACAACGTGGGCAAGCTGAGAGGTGTATGCAATAACCTCGTCGTGCTTTTTCGGAGTTGAAACGACAGCTTTTCCGAAGCCTATGCTTCCTGCAAGGGTCTGGAGAAGGTCAACGGCAATCTGTGGAGTATTTTCGGTTGGGGTGATTATGAAGCTTGCACCTTCAAAAAGGTTGTCCGTTGAATAGTCGAAGCCCGAAAATTCACGTCCTGCCATAGGGTGAGTTCCTACGAAAATTACGCCCTTATCATCAAGTGCGGGAGTACATTCGTTTACAACGTATTCCTTGATACCGCAGGAGTCGATTACGATTGAGCCTTTTTTGAAATTGGCTGCATTTTCCTTTACAAATGTAACTATTTCTTCCGGGTAAAGGCAGACGATGGTAAGATTAACTTCGGCAAGCCTGTCCGGGGCTATTTCCTCGTCAATTGCTCCTGCTTCAAGAGCCTTTGCTATGGTTTCCTTATTATTATCTATGCCCATTATGTGGTGAAAGGTGTGCTTTTTAAGTGCCTTGCAGAATGAGCCGCCTATAAGTCCGAGTCCGACAACTGCTATGTTCATGGTTTTATCTTCTTTCTTTTAGTAATTTATCGCTTTAAAGAGCGTATCTATGATTACATTATAGCACAAATCACGAAAAAATCAAGTGCAAATGCAGCAAAAAATAACAATAATCGGAATAACTACTCGACCTTCTTTTTATTTTGTGCAGTAATATCTGCAAGCGGGTTCTGCTCGATTGCTGTACGGAGCTGCTCGTTGACAACGTGGGTGTAAATCTGGGTTGTGTTCAGGTTTTCGTGGCCTAAAACCTCCTTTAATACTCTTACATCAACGCCGTTCTGATACATAAGGGTAGCTGCGGTGTGGCGCAGCTTATGGACGGAGAAGCCAAGCCCTGAAAGCCCTGAAAGCTTAAGCTTTTCTTCAATTATCTGCTCAACACGGCGGTTGGAGATACGGGTATTGCGCCTGCTTATAAATAAAGCCTTGTCACGGGTGTCGGGACGTACCTTTATATAGTTATTATAGGCTGCTATGCAGGAGGAATTCAGATAAATAATGCGCTGCTTGTTGCCTTTACCTGTAACCTTTATAAAATGAACCTCGGTATTCCCTGTTTTTGTAGAAATGTAATCGTTTACATTAATGCCTACCAATTCCGAAAGCCTCATTCCGCAGTTAAGAAAAAAGGTAATCATACAGTAATCCCGATAATCCTCCCAGGATTTGAAATCTGCGCAGGCTTTCAGAAGCCCGGTAGCCTGTTCGATTGTAAGGTTTTTGGGCAGTGCGTTCTTTGGCGAAGGCAGCTCAAGGTACTGGGCGGGACTTACGTCAAACCACATTTTCTTGACTGTGAGATACTTGAAAAACTGTCGTAATGCAACAGCCTTGCGTGCACGGGCTTTAGCCTGATTATCACGTTCTGAAGCTGTAAAGGACAGAAACTCCAATAAGTCATTCAGAGTAACTTTTTTTACAAGCGCTTCATCGGTATCTGCAATTTTAATTTCACTGAACTCAGCTTCATCAGCAAGACCGTTATTGACTTTCAAAAATCTCAGAAACAGCCGCAAGTCGCTGTAATAGTTCTTAACGGTAAGCTGTGAACGCATTTTTATGGTTTCGATATAATTCAGGTATTCCTGAAGATAATACGGACAATCGTCAAATTTCATATTTCTGCTCCTTATTCAGGGTTTTCCGCTTCCCTGTATTGCGTAAAATTTCTATTTTACGCAATTAGCTATATCTTTATTTCAGCAGTTATTTCTTTATTCCCTTTATTATAGCACTTTAAGGGTAATTTTGCAA
>JBJERK010000097.1:0-4195 GCA_051882255.1 Ruminiclostridium sp. | reverse complement strand
GACTGTAAATCTGTTGCGTTTCGCTTCGGTGGTCCGAATCCACCCGCTTCCACCAGCAAATAAGCGTTTAAGTCGTTCCGACTTAAGCGCTTATTTGCTGTTATGGAATCGAGCGTGGATTAGACAGCGATAATTCTTATACTAATAACCGTTTGAACGAAGGAAAAGATTTGCGGAAAGACGGTGCCGAAATCGAGGAAAAGAAACGCAGGCGTACTGTATGTACGTCAAGTTTCTTTGACGACGATAGCGGTGCCGGATTTCGGCAAAGATTTCCTGAGTTTAAATGGTTTTTAGTATTATTATTCACAGAATAAAATTTTTATATAAAAAAGCGCCAAAGCAAATTATTCTCTGCTTTGGCGCTGACTATTTATTCTGAAAAATCTTACTGATTGCGATACTTTTCAGCAAGCATTTTCTGCTTCTCTGTAATATCCGGATTCCAATGAACGATTTCCGGCAGCTCCTCGCAAGGAAACTCGGGACATAATCCGCAAAAAGTAACACCGTGCTCTCTTGTGCAGGCATGTATTTTACATCTGCCCGATTCCGCCCACTCGGGGACATAACCGTCAGCTTCAATGCAGCCCCTGCAAATCCCGCTTTCCTTTTTCTTACAGCCTTTGCAGCATTCGCCGCATGCTGTAATAAGGGAAAAATCAATCTGCTCTGTCATAGCTTAAATATCGTCCTTCTTGTAAGCCTCGTTTTCGTCCCAGAGGGCTTCAAGGCGGGTTAAGGTGGTTTCAAGCTGAGCGCTGCAGCGCATACCTACTGCCGCAATAATAGCGTTAATAAGGCTTAAGGGAGCAACAAGACTGTCTGCGTAGCTTACCATATCGCTCTTTGCAAGTAAAAGCTCGTCAGCATATTCAGCCAGCGGGGAAGCAGGGGAGTCTGTGATTGAAATTATATTCGCGCCGCATTTTTTAGCGTAAGCGGTTGCATTAAGGGCGTTTTTGGAGTAGCGGGGAAAAGAAATAGATATAAATACATCATCTTTTCCCAGATGAATTAACTGCTGAAGAATACCGCTGGTATTAATCGGCTGAACGTTTACAACATTATTGAAAGCAAGGTGCAGGTAGTTGTCAAGAAAACGGGCGAGAATATTACTGCTCATAGCGCCGAAAATATAAATGCTCCTTGCGTTGAAAATAACGTCGATTGCCTTCTGGAAATCCTCTTCGGACACGTTTTCAAGAGTGGTGCGTATCCGCTCCATGTCCTGACTTAAAACGTTTTTAAGGAGATTTGCGCCGCTGAAGCGGTCGTTGGCAATATCAAGGCGCTGGAGAGTTGTGAGGCGGTTGCGGCTGTAATTCTGGAGAGCGCGCTGCATTTCGGGGTAGCCCTCAAAGCCCATTTCAATGGCAAATCGCACAACCGTGCTTTCGCTTACGTTTACTGCTGCGCCAAGCTTAGCAGCTGTCATAAAGGCTGCTTTCTCGTAATGCTCGATTATGTAATTGGCAAGATAGCGCTGGCTTTTTGAAAAATCGGACATTCTGCTTTCAATTTTTGCAAGAAGACTGTCAGACATATTATCAGACCTTTCTTTTTATCTTTATTCAATTGCATTATACTACTAAAAAACTAAAAAATCAAGCTAAAAAATGAAATTTCAGCAATTAAAAAATTCTTTTTTGAAATTTTGTCATATTTTTTCTCCAAAATCTCATTAACTACTTGAAATTTCTGAAAAATGTGATAAAATAATATTGTATATTTTTTCAGGAGCAGGTGCAGGGCTTTGATATATTATCTTATTGACATCTGGGACGCGCTGGTGAACGTTGTGCGCTCCATTACATTTATAGACGTGCTGGATATGGTTTTTCTGGCAGTCATACTTTACTGGGTTATAAAGCTTGTCCGTGAAACAAGAGCAGAACAGCTTATAAAGGGACTTCTGGTTTTCGCCGTATTCCTTTTTATACTTAATCAGTTCGAGTTCAAGGCGATGCGTGTTATCGGCGATATGGTGGTAAACGTAGGGCTTCTTGCCTTTATTATAATGTTCCAGCCCGAGCTTCGCCGCGCTCTTGAAAAGGTGGGCCGTTCCCGTGTTGTAAAGCCTATTTCCTTTTTTGAGCAGGCACTGCCCGTTGACCTTAATCGTGATACAATCGCAGCTGAGCAGATTGTGCTTGCCTGCGAAAAGCTTTCGAGAACCGCAACAGGCGCTCTAATCGTAATTGAGCGTCAGACAAAGCTGGGAGAGCAGATTGAAACGGGTACTATTCTTAATGCAATTCCCAGCGAGGAGCTTTTCAGAAATATTTTCTTCCCGAATACTCCTCTTCACGACGGCGCAGTAATTATCCGTGACGGAATGATTTATGCCGCAGGCTGCTTCCTGCCCAAACCGCAGAAGGAAGAGCTTATAAATAAGGAGCTTGGCTCCCGTCACCGTGCCGCAATAGGTATGAGCGAGGTTTCGGACGCTATTGTAATTATAGTTTCCGAGGAAACCGGCATTATTTCAATCGCAGAAAACGGTGTGCTTGAGCGTGGATTTGACCGGGAAAAGCTTATGGCACATCTGAAATCCCGGCTGTTTCCCGACAATAACGAAAGCAAGAACCGCAGGGAAAAGCAGTCCCGCAAAACCAGAAAAAAGGAAGGCGGGGCAGGTAAATGAAAAACTTTTTCAAGAATTTCGCACGAGGCTTTGTAAAGAATATAAAAACGATAATTCAGGCGGTGGTTTTCTCGGTTATAATATGGTTCGTAATTTCTATCCAGATTTTCCCGAATATCGCCCTTCATGTTTCGGGAATTGAGCTTGTTTACGAGCCTACCTCGCTGATGAAGGAGGAAAACCTTCAGATTACTTCCGTTGATACCGAAAGCGTAACAATACAGATTCAGGGCAAGCGCTACACCATAAGCGAGCTTACAAGCGAGGATTTTGTTGCAAGACTTGACCTTTCGGGCATTTATGATTCCGGCGAATATGTGGTTAACGTTATCGTTACTCCTGCGGACGCGGGAACGGAATGCGAGATATTGACAAAGGCGCTTACTGCAAAAATCAAGGTTGTTAAGATTGTTACAAAGGAAATCGAGGTTACTCCCGATATTTCTTCTATAAGAATTGCCGATGAAATGCAGGTCGAGGGCGACGTTACCGTTTCACCATCCTCGGTTATGGTTACAGGCGAGGAAAAGCTTGTAAATTCAATTTTCCGTATCGAAGCAAAGGCTGTCTGCGACGACGAGCTTGACCAGACGGCGGAGGTTCCCGCTTCTCTCCAGTTCTTCAGTTCGGCAGGTGCAAAGATGGTAAATCCCGCTGTTGCAACCGACAACTCCTCCTTTACGGTAAATATTCCTGTTTATAAGGTAAAGACGCTGCCTGTACAGGTTAAGTTTACAAACTGTCCTATAAACTTCAACATTGACGAGTTGAAATACGATATGTCGATTAATGAGCTTACAATTGCTTCTCCGGACAGTTCAATCGACAATCTGAACGCAATAGACATAGGTGAAATCTCATTAAGCGCCCTTACCTTGAAGGATTTGCAGGGCGGCGTGGCTCTTCCGGTTAAGCTTCCCGACGGTTATAAGAATATTTCGGGCAACAAGACTATAACCGTATCCTTCCCCGACAGCGACAGCTACGGACAACTTGGCTTCACAGCCCTTGCTGAGAACATTACTATAATTAATGCACCCGTTAATTACGAGGTAAAGGTTCTTACAAATGAGCTTACCGTAAACGTTGTAGGTCTTTCCGCCTATATTCAGGAGCTTACCTCTGCAGACATCTACGCAACCGTAAATCTCCTCGGAGTAGAGCTTTACGAAGGCACAAAGACTGTTTCCGCAACAATAAGGCTTACGGGAACAAGAGTTAAAGGCTGGGTTACGGGTGAGGAATACAAGGTTGAGCTTCTTGTAACTCCTGCAGCAGAAACAACAACAGAATAGTATATCTGCGGCTCTGCATTTTATGCAGAGCCGTATTTTATCGCCGATTGTCGAAAATAACAAAAAAACCTCTCTATTATGCTTTAATCTATTCAAAATAACAATTGCAAAAGCTGTCGTATTAAGGTATAATTATGCTATATTATTTAAGGCAATACCGCATAATTATTGTCGTGCGATTGCGCCGTCAGATTGTAAAGAAATTTCGCAGGCATACTAACGTATGTCAAGAAATTTCTGTGCAAGATGGCGG
>JBJERK010000096.1:0-4200 GCA_051882255.1 Ruminiclostridium sp. | reverse complement strand
TATGCGGGAAACGTAGTCCCCAATCTCGTCTGCTTTGCTGTTAATGCTTTCGGCTGTTTCCCTCTGCTTTTCGCTGTCGGTGTAAAGTCCTGTTGAAAGCGCCTTTGAGTATAGCTTTATAGCTGAAAGCGGAGTTTTGATGTCGTGGGATAGGGAAAGAAGAAGAGTTTTCTTTTCTTTTTGCAGCTGCAGCTCCCTACGCTTTTGCTGCTCAAGGGTTTCTCTCAGCATATCAAGTCCCCATACAAATTTTCCGAAAAAACGGCTTCTGTTTTCCTTAAGGGGAGTATTCAGATTTCCTTTTGACAGCTGATAAGGTACATCGCTCATTTTTTCGAAAGGTACAAGAATTTTCTGTCGAATAAAAAGCAGGACTGCAATAACAGTAAGCAGCATAATGCCCATAAAGACATTCACGATAAGCAGAACCTTGCTCTTGTCCTGCTTTTCCTCGGTCGAATAATCGAAGCGGTAAAGCTCACCTCTGATTTCACGGATAACATAATCGCTTTCTGCGTTATAGAAATTCTCCCCGTATTTTTCGATATTTGTCACATATTTGCACCCGGATAAATCGGCGCTTTCAAAGCCCTTTTCCCGTATTTCGGCTTCAAGCCTGCTTATCTCTACACGATATTCCCGCCCGTTATCGCCGCTGCCGTTAAGCAGTATAATATCTGCGACAATCAGCAGAAGCAGCGAGAGAGCAATTACTGCCCCAAAAATTCTATTAAACGCCTTCATATCTATACCCCACGCCCCAGACGGTTACTATCCTTTTCGGATTTTTCGGGTCTTCTTCGAGCTTCTGCCGCAGCTTGTTTATATGAACGGTAAGGGTCTGTGGCTCGGAGAAGCTGTCGCCGCCCCATATCTGAGAAAAAATCTGCTCCTTGCTTAAGGTTCTGCCCTTGTTTTCAACAAGCAGAGTAAGCAGCTCAAATTCCTTTCCCGTCATTTCGAGCGTTACTCCCTTTTTATATGCAGTCCTGCTTTGCCTGCTAATCAATATATCCCCGTCACATAAATCGTCTTTTGCATACCTGCGCTTAAAAATCCCGTTTATCTTAGCAAGCATTATATCAATATCGTAGGGTTTTTCTATGTAGTCGTCAGCGCCAAGGATAAGCCCGTTGAGCTTATCCTCCTTTTCGGTTTTTGCGCTTACAATAAGAATAGGCGTGTTGCCCTTTTCCCGTATTTTAGCGCATACCGCAAAGCCGTCCATTCCGGGAAGCATTATATCAAGCACAATAAGCCCTGCGCCGTACTTTTCATACAGCGACAAGGCTTTTTCACCGGTTTCTGCAAGGGAAACCGTGTAGTTTTCCTTTCGCAGAAAGTCGCAGAGCAGCTTTCCCAGTTCCTTGTTGTCCTCAACAATAAGAATATCGGTCATATAATTTCCTTTCATAAAACACTTACCAGCCCATATCCATAAGCCAGTTATTAAGCGCCATTTCCCGTTCTCTCAGCTGTGCGGGAGAATCGTATCTACCTGAATTATACTCTCCTTTTATGTTTCCGTCAACTATATACAGAACTCTTGTGCATTTCGCCGCAACCTTTACGTCGTGGGTTACGAGCATAATCGTTGTGCCATCACGGTTCAGCTTTGCAAGCTCCTCCATAACCTCATCGGAGGAGGTGCGGTTAAGTGCGCCGGTAGGTTCGTCAGCGAAAATCATTTTCGGGTTGTTTATCATACTGCGGCAGATACAAGCCCGCTGTAATTGTCCGCCGGAAACCTCGTTAATGTCGTTGTTTGCAGTTTCGATAATCCCCAGCTTTCTCATTAAATCCTGTCCGCGGCTCAGGGTTTCCTTGCGGCTCTCCTTATTTTCCGATGATTGTACAGCAGGAAGAATAATGTTATCAAGAACCGTAAGATTTTTCAGCATATACATCTGCTGAAAAATAAAGCCCATTTCTTCAAGCCTCAGGTCTGCAAGCTCGTTTTCCTTTAAATCCGAAATATTTTTGCCGCAGAAAATAACTTCTCCCGAGGTCAAGGCGTCCATTCCGGAAACGGAGTAGAGCAGGGTAGATTTGCCGGAGCCTGAGGGACCCATTACTGCCACCATTTCGCCCTCGCTGACGGTGAAATTTACGTTTTTAAGCACGTTATTCTGACGCTTGTTTACGATATATGTTTTGCAGAGGTCCTTTACTTCAAGAATATTCATAATAGTTTCCTTTCTTATTCAATGTTGGCTGTGTCGGAGGATTTGATTTTTCTTGTGTAGAGCGAAGTTAAGAATGCGCTGAGGATTGTTGTTACAAGAACAATAACAGGGAAGATAATATACATTTCAACAGGATTGATAACGTAGTCAACCGCAAGCTCCATGCCCATCATTTTAAAAATAGGGTCAATACAAAGGTGAGTTAAGGGCATTGCAAAAATTTCCCCGATAATTACCGCAATAATTCCCACAAATGCAAATCTCAATGCGTGGTAAGCATAAATTCTGCCGTTTCTTGTACCAATTGCTTTCATAAGGGCAATTTCGCCCTGTTCCTTTGCAATAAAGGAACGTTCCATAAGTACGGTAATAAGGGCTGCTAATACAACGGTAAGTATTGCTACAAGTTGTTTTACGCTGTCAAGGGTATCTGCCACGCCTACGTTTTTCTGTACCCATTCCGAGCAGGTAAGCACCTCGGTAAATTCAGGGTAAAGCTCCTTTATTTTTTCTATTCTTAGGGCAGTTTCTTCTTCGTCGGGGCTGTCGGTGAAGATAATCTGAGTTCCTATTCCTCCTGCCGACTGAGCGTAGTTTATATACTCATCGGTGTAAAGCCGTATTGTTGAGCCCTGCGTATTCATTGACTGAAAAAAGGCGGTAATTATATAATCCTTTTCTTCGTCTATTGTCTTTATCGTTACGGTATCGCCGATATTTGCATTAAGGCTTTCTGCTGCAATTCTTGTTATTGCGATTTCATTACAGCTTCGTGGCGCCGTTCCTGCGGTATATTCGTACATATCCATAGTAGTTCCGGTACCTTGATATGTGTTTATTTTGCAGCTGTTCTCACCGTGAGTTACTGTTAAGTAGAACCATAGCTCCTGTATGCACTTGGCGGGTATTCCGTTTTCGGCAAGCTTTTCTTCCATATCATCAAGATACTCTGTCATTTTCTCCCGTCCGCCGTCAACCATAAATTCCATTATTGCTTCTCCGCCGTTCACAGCAACGTCGCAGTGTGCAAGACCAAAGGTACCGATAAGGCTGTCGCTTTTCAGGGTTGAGACCGTGGCGGAGAGCATAAGCAGAAGGGAAAGGCAAAGAAAAAATGTAATGGTAATAATTGTAAAGCGCCTGGGGCTGCTTACAATATCATTAGCTGCAAGAAAAGCGGTAGTGCCCAGCTTTGATTTGCCAAGGCTCATAATGCTCTTTTTGCGAAAGCGCTCTCCCGTCTGTCCGTTTCGGATAGCGTCGATAGGAGTCATTTTCTTGACCTTCCCGGTGCAGCTAAAGCAGAAAAGAAGAATTACTGCAACAACTAAAAGGGAACAAAGAATATTTACAAAAAAGGCGTTTTCATTTCCGAGAATAACCGATTTTGAGGAAACGCTCATAAGCAGCTCACCAAAAGGGAAGCTCAGCGCAAGACCAATTGCAGAGCCGATTACTGACAGTGCTGCATATTTAACAAGATAAAGACCTCGGATTTTAAGATTTCCGATACCGATAGCCTTCATAACGCCGATTTCACGGAATTCCTCCGAAAGGGTAAAGCTTATTGTAAAGCGGAGTACGACAAAGGCTATTGCAATAAGAATAAGGCTTACCACAAGGAGAAAACCAGTTATAATCATATCGAAAATGTAGGTGAACTTTATCATAGCTTTATCCATTACGAAAATAAAGCTTTCTTCGGCGTCGGAAATCTCGGCAAGCAGTTTATCAATATCCGAGGTTTTAATGTATATCAGCTCTCCGCCGTAGTATTTGTCGAGTCTTTCAATCGATATGTAATCCTTGAAATCTTCCTCGTTTATAATGTATCTTGTCATGGATAATTGTCCCGAACCTAAAACGGCGTCCTTGATACCGCCTGCTACGGTAAAATCCTTGTTTATTCCCTCAATTTCAATTGTGATTATATCGCCGTTTTTTAGTCCGGCTTTTTCCATAGAGCTTTCAAGTATGTAAACACAGCCTTTTTCTACTCCTTCAAGAATACTAT
>JBJERK010000095.1:0-4259 GCA_051882255.1 Ruminiclostridium sp. | reverse complement strand
CATTATTACTGTTTCTATAAATTTCTTCTTTATTTACAGGCGCAATTCATATTATATCATTATTGTAATTATTGTCAATCCATAAACTTCAATAAACTTTTAGTAAAAAACGGGCTTTTGCTACTGCTTTTTAACAACTGTCTTGTATTACCCCGCTTTTTATGCTATACTTATAGCAGTACTTACCCGAAAGGAGCATACTTCCTATGAAAAAGTATCTTGATGAAAGCTTGTCCCCCGAGGAACGGGCGGAGGCTTTAACAGACGAGCTTACAACCGAGGAACAGGCAGCTCAGCTTCGCTATGACGCACCCGCCGTTGAGCGCCTTGGCATACCAGCCTACAACTGGTGGAACGAGGGGCTTCACGGACTTGCCCGTGCAGGTACAGCCACAATGTTCCCACAGGCAATCGGGCTTGCGGCTATGTTTGATACTGCCCTTACAGAAAAAGCAGCAGAGATAACCTCTGTTGAAGCAAGAGCAAAATACAACGCCTTTTCCGTTCACGGCGACAGGGATATTTACAAGGGTCTTACCCTCTGGGCGCCCAATATCAATATTTTCCGCGACCCCCGCTGGGGCAGAGGTCACGAAACCTACGGCGAAGACCCATTTCTCACCGCCGAAAACGGAAAAGCCTTTGTCAGGGGCATACAGGGCAACGGGAAAACCATGCGTGCCGCCGCCTGTGCAAAGCATTTTGCCGTGCACAGCGGTCCCGAGAAGCTGCGCCACGAGTTCAATGCCGAGGTTTCTGAAAAAGACCTGGAGGAAACCTATCTCCCCGCCTTTGAAGCACTCATAAGAGAAGCAAAGGTTGAGGGCGTTATGGGCGCTTACAACAGAGTAAACGGCGAGCCATCCTGCGCTTCCGACTACCTTATGAAGAAGCTGAAAAGCTGGGGCTTTGAGGGCTATTTTGTTTCCGACTGCTGGGCTATACGGGATTTCCACGAAAACCACCACGTTACCGCAACTGCCCCCGAATCCGCCGCAATGGCGCTTAAGGCGGGCTGCGACGTAAACTGCGGCTGCACCTACCAGAATCTTCTTACCGCCCTTTCAGAGGGGCTTATAACAAAAGAGGACATCCGCCGTGCCTGCGTTCACCTTATGCGAACCCGCATAAGGCTTGGTATGTTCGACAAGAAAACCGGGTACGACAGCCTGCCCTACTCCCTTATCTCCTGCCCCGAACACCGTGCTGTTTCAAAGGAATGTGCGGAAAAGTCAATGGTATTGCTTAAAAACAATGGCATACTGCCCATAAACGAAAAGAAAATAAAAACTATCGCCGTAATAGGTCCCAATGCAAACAGCAGAGCCGCTCTTGAGGGCAACTACAACGGAACAGCGGAGGAGTATATTACCTTTTTAAGGGGCATAAGAGACCGCTTTGGCGGCAGAACTCTCTTCGCCGAGGGCTGCCATCTGTACAAGGACAGAATGTCGGGGCTTGCTCTCTCCGGAGACAGGTACTCGGAAGCGGCGGCAGCAGCCGAAAACTCCGACCTTGTTATCCTCTGCCTTGGTCTTGACGCTTCAATCGAGGGAGAAGAGGGCGATACGGGCAACGAGTTTTCCTCCGGCGACAAGAACGACCTGCGGCTTCCGCCGAGTCAGCGCAGGCTTATAGAAGTGGTTTCCGCCACCGGCAAGCCCGTAATAATCGTCTGCGCTTCCGGCAGTTCAATCAACGTTGAAGCCGATTGCGACGCTCTTATAGAGGCATGGTATCCCGGCTCCGAAGGCGGCAGAGCCCTTGCAGGAATACTTTTCGGCGATGTTTCGCCCTCGGGAAAGCTGCCCGTAACCTTTTACGAAAAGGCGGAACTGCTCCCTGACTTTACCGATTACTCAATGAAAAACCGAACCTACCGTTACACGAGGGAGAATATCCTTTACCCCTTCGGCTATGGTCTTACCTACTCAAAGGTTGCCTGCACATCAATTGCATATAAAAAGGGCAAGGCTTACGTTACCGCCGAAAACAAGGGAGACCGAAAAACAGGCGAGGTTATAGAGCTTTATATAAAGGACTACTCGGAAAATGCAGTTCCCTTCTGCTCCCTCTGCGGCTTTAAGCGGATTGAGCTTGAAGCGGGGGAAAAGAGGGATTTTGAGATTGAAATTCCCGAAAAAGCCTTTACGGCAATATCCGAAAGCGGCGAAAGAAAGCGCTACGGAAACAGATTTACTCTTTATGCAGGAACCTGCCAGCCCGAACCTCTCAGCGAAAAATTAAGCGGCACAGCCTGCATAAGCTGTGAGATTGAGTTTTAAAAATAATAAAAATAATATTTAAGGAGGCAGTTTTATGTCGCAATCACTCATAAACAAGGAAACAGGAATACGCTACTGCGCAAACGACGAGGAGTTTCTTACAGAAATGCTTGAAACCCTGGTTGACAGCTATGAGGAAACCCTTGATAAAATCACAAATGCCTATAACAGCGCCGACTGGAAGAACTATACGATTTACGTCCACGGGCTTAAGTCAAGCTCTCTTACCGTAGGCGGAGAAGTCCTTTCTGCGGCAGCTAAGGAACTGGAAATGGCGGGAAAGGCAATCGGCAGGGAGGAAAATACCGATGAGAATATTGCCTTTATAAAGTCACGGCACGAGAGCGTTATGGAGCTTTATAGGGAAACTATTGAAGACGCGGAAAAGCTTATCGGCAGGGCGTAAGAGATACAAAAAACGGACCGTGCGAACGGTCCGTTTTTGTTTGTGGATTTTTATGCAGTTGCAGCCGCAGAGTAGGGGCTGTAAAATTTTTCCCCGTCAGCAGTTGTGTATGAGCGTATCCTGAACTTGTATGTATTCTTGGTAAAATCAAGCTTTGATACTGTATAGCTTGTCTTGCTGCCTGAAACGGTGGATATTTTCTTGTATTTTCCGCCATTTGTAGAGCAGTAAACCTCATACTTATCCGCACCCTTTACCTTATCCCAGCTTAGAGTAGCCTTGCTGCCGGATTTCTTGACCTTGAGGGTGGTCTTCTTAGGAACAATTCTGAAATTCAGACTTTTTGTACCTGTATAATTACCTTTGCCTGTAATTGTAATAACTCCGTATCCTATATCCTTGTTATCGCTGTATGTTATTGTATAATCCACGCCTTTTTTCAGCGTATGGGTCTTGCCGTCCTCAAAGTCATAAATGCTGACAGTTACAGCCGGCTTTTTAGACTTTCCTGTATATGACATATCTGAAACAGCCGGAATATCCGCAGTACCTATACTTTTCTTTATGTTATTTCCAAGCAGTTCATTTGTTTCTTCAACGTATGAAACAAGACCGTAATTTATATTGCCTTTTGTACTGTCTGCATGTTCAACCTGGCAGCCCTTCTCGTCACAGCAATACACCATACAATTAATGCCGTAAACCTTGGTGCATTTCTTAAGCTTTGAAGCATAGGGACTGTCAAGAGGTACTGTGAAGGCTATTCCGTATTCCCAGCCAGCCTCAGAGCTTTCTAATTTGACAACTCCGTCAACGCCGTTACCATTTTCAAAAAACCACCATCTTAAATTCTCGCCATGGCGTGTGGCTGACATACAATATCTGTTCTTTCCGTCCTCAAAAACCAAATCAAAGCGAATACCATAGTTATGACCTTCATTACAGGTTTTTGTATATGACTTCGGGTTGTTCCAGATCTCACGCTCCGACTCTGAAAACCAGATTGTATATATCAGCAAATTATAGTATTCGTTTTCATAAACAGAAACGTTATAAGGACTGATTTTCTCCGCCCCCGCACTTACCGTACCTGCACACAGCATTGTAACCGCCGCAGTTCCTGCCAGAAAGCAGGACATAATTTTCTTAAAAAGCTTCATATAAATTTCCTCCTTAAGTATTATTTTTTGCTTTTTAATACTTATAGTATATATTATTTTTTAAATAATGTCAATAGTCTGTTTATATTTTTATATAATATTTATAGTATATATTATATAAGATATAAAGGACGGATTTATATGAAGGATATTAAAAAAATTTTCGGACAAAGAGTAAGATATTACAGAAAAAACAGGTCTATGAGTCAGGAACAGCTTGCGGAGGTCTGCGACCTGCACCCGACTTATATAGGTCAGCTTGAACGAGGAGAGAAAAACGCTTCTCTCGAAACTATTGTAAGGGTTTCTGCGGGACTTGGCGTAGCCCCGGAAACGCTTTTTGCAAATCTTTCGGCAGACGTATCTGAAACACTTCCGGATAAAATATATGATTCGGTTATGCTCCTT
>JBJERK010000094.1:0-4283 GCA_051882255.1 Ruminiclostridium sp. | reverse complement strand
AGAGGCAGGGAGCAGTCCCACTGCATACTTATAACCGACAGTAAAAGCGACTACACAAAAGCGAGAATTGACACAATGGTAGAAACCTGCGACGGTTTCCGGATTGCGGAGGAGGATTTGAGGCTTCGAGGTCCCGGAAGCTTCTTCGGCGCAAGACAGCACGGACTTCCCGAGCTTAAAATTGCAGATATGTCCTCGGATATAAGTCTTTTACAGGAAACAACTGCTCTTTCAGAGGAAATACTGAAAGACGATCCGAAGCTTACAAAGCCGGGTAACAGCGGACTGCGAAAACTTGTGAAAAATCTTTTCAAGGCTCAGGAAATCTACGGTGTGAATTGATAATTTGCAGAGAAAATTCATTTTTTCTATTGCAAATTATCTTTTTTTCTGTTATAATTTTATTATCAGCTATGAAAACGATTACTTAGACCTATAAAGGCACAGGAGCAGCTTATGGAACGAGTATTTCACGGCGGTATGAAGCCGCCCTTTGATATTTTTGTAAATCAGGCGGGCTACCTGCCAGACAGTAGTAAAATTGCCGCCTTCGCCTTTCCCGCAAAGCAGTTCAGCCTTGTTGACGAGAGGGGTGAGGTGCGCTATTCGGGAGAAGCAGCCTGCTTCGGCAAGGACGAATGTTCGGGGGACACGGTTTATAACGCCGATTTTTCGGAGTTTACAGAAATCGGACATTACAGGCTTTGCGCCGGGGGAAAATACTCCGCATTTTTCGATATTTCTCCCGAGGCATACCGGGACGTTTTTGAAAAGACAGAAAAGGCTTTCTATTTTCTGCGCTGCGGATGCGAGCTTGAAAAGCAGTACGCAGGAGTTTTCACCCACGGCAAATGCCACACAGGAAAAGCCCTTATCTGCGGCGAAAATGGCGAAAAGCCCGACAGCAGCGCAGAAACCGCCGAGGTTTCGGGGGGCTGGCATGACGCGGGGGATTACGGCAGATACTCCACCGCAGCAGCCTGCACTTTAGCACATCTGCTTTACGCTTACAAAATGTTCCCCAAGGCTTTCAGAAATCAGAATCTTGGTATTCCCGAAAGCGGCGGCGCTATGCCGGATATTCTTGCAGAATGCCGCTATGAGCTGGAGTGGCTTTTGAAAATGCAGCGCCCCGACGGCGGCGTTTACCACAAGCTGACCACCGCTCACCATGCTCCATTTGTAATGCCCGAGGAGGACAGGGAGCAGCTTTACCTGCTGCCCGTTTCATCCTCCGCTACCGCCGACTTCTGCGGGGTATGCGCGCTTGCGGCGGGAGTTTACAGGGAGTTCGACAGCGCTTTCTCGGATAAGCTCTTGTCCGCGGCGGAGAAGTCCTGCAATAAAATAATATCCGACAGGAAATTTGTTGGTTTTGAAAACCCCGATTGGTGCGGAACGGGCAGCTACGGCGAGGGCGAGGACAGCGACAACCGCTTCTGGGCTTTTGCTGAAATGTATACGGCAACCGGCGAGGAAAAGTACCACGAGGAAATGAAAAAAGCCCTTGAAAAGGACTTTTTCCCTGTTGGCTTCTATTGTGGGGCAGTAGGCGGTTTCGGCGCTCTTTCCTATATCCTTTCGGACAGGAAAAGCAAGGATAAAGCCCTTTGCGAACAGCTTCGCAGCGAGTTTTTCTCGGCGGCAAAGCGTCAGGCTGAGCTTTCCGACAGCAGCGGCTATGGTGCGGCGATGACCGTTAAGAACTATAACTGGGGCAGTAATATGTGCCTTTCGGTTTCGGCTATGACTTTTATAATTGCGGATTATTTCAGCGGAGAAAGGCGGTATGAAAAGTACGCTCTGCGCCAGCTGGACTGCCTTTTGGGCGCAAATCCTCTGGGTATAAGCTACATAACCGGCGTTGGCGAGTTTTCCTGCCGCAATCCACATTATCGCCCAGGCTTTGCAGACGGAATTGATGAGCCGATACCCGGAATGGTAAGCGGCGGACCAAACAGAAACCTTGACGACGAGGCGGCACGGCAGGTTATTCCCGCAGGAACTCCGCCCATGAAATGCTTTGCGGATATTACGCCCTCATACTCTACAAACGAGATAGCGATTTACTGGAATTCGCCTGTTGTGTTTGCACTTGCATATTTTAACCGTTGAAAAAAAGACCTGAGAAACAAAGATTTCTCAGGTCTTTCTGCTATACCCAGTAATCCACCTTTTCAGCGGTTATTTTTACAGTTTTCCTGCTTTTTCCCGATGAAAAAGTCCCCTCGAAGCTTTCCTCCTTGCCCGAGGAAACGCTGAATTTCGTTAAAGTCCAGCCCTCGCCGCAGTCGGAATTAATTTCAAATCGCCTCAGCCCCGTAAAGAAAATATCGCAGACCTTGCCGCAGCTCAGCCATAGGGTAAGCTGTGCGGAAGCTTCGTCAATACAAAGTGAACGGATAAGTGCGGCGTTCTTGAAATCATTTTCCTTGAAAAGCTCCTTAATGCTCTTTCCCGCCGAGCCATTTTCCACCTCGTCAAGAAACTCGTCAAGCTCGCTTTCTGTGCAGGTAAAGGGGCTTAAGTAGCATTTTGCAACTGTCCGCCTTTCAGCTTGTGTAGCATCCTTAAGCCGCAGGTCGTTCCTTGCGCTTATTACAGCAGTTCTACGAAAACCTCTGTAACCTTTGTCCGTCTTTATTCTGCGCCAGTTCTGAAAATCCTTGCCCGTGCCTTTCCTTTTCTTTTCCTGTAGTTCGCAAAGCTCGTCGTAAACCCTGTTGGAAATGTCTGCAATTATCGGGCTTCCCGCAATTTCGCCGTTAATGGGGCAGGGGTTGAATTTCGCCTCAACAAGAGCCTTGTGCAGGGCGGAAACCTCGTTAATATCGTCAAATTTAAGCATTTCTTATCCTTTCATACAGCTTATCAGCCGAACACGCCTAAATGCTCAAGAAGAATTTTTATTCCCATAAGCACCAGCACAATTCCGCCCACAAGCTCCGCCTTTGACTTGTATTTTGTGCCGAAAATGTTGCCGATTTTGATTCCCGCACAGGAGAAACCGAAGGTTGTTGCGCCGATAAGACAGACTGCTGCAATTATGTTTACCTGCAAAAAGGCGAAGGTAACGCCTACCGCAAGGGCGTCTATGCTTGTGGCGACCGCAAGGGGAAGCATTACCTTAAAGGCAAAGGAGTCGTTAAGCTCCTCCTCTTCCTCCTTCTTAAGCGCCTCTCTTATCATATTTCCGCCGATTATAACCAGCAGAGCAAAGGCAATCCAGTGGTCAATTTCGGTTATAAGCCCGCTGAAGCCTACTCCGAGAAGCCAGCCGATAAGGGGCATACCCGCCTGAAAGCCGCCGAAGTAAAGTCCCGTGATAAGCATGTGCTTAGGGGAAAGCTTCTTGACGGAAAGACCCTTGCAGATTGAAACCGCAAAGGCGTCCATAGAAAGTCCAACCGCAATGATAAAAAGCTCTAAAATGTCCATTTTTCAAGTCCTACCTATTATTTATTTGCGGGTTACTGCGACCTTTTTACATAAAAAAGGCGAGGCTTACCCGCAGAAAGCAGATAAGTCTCGTCGCTGAATCGAATCTATTCATGCAGAGCCGGAAGCGTAAGCTTCGGTGTGTCGACTCTGCCGCGCTATTGCGCCGACTACTCCCTTATTTGCCCTATTATAGCATATTTTTCCGCCGCTGTCAACAGTTGTCCACGGTATATTATATGCCTGTACCCGAAAATCTTTACCCTTTTGTGTGCATTACTTCTCCCCGCCGCTTATGTGTTTCTATCGGATACGGTTTTTCCTTAAATCCCTTGACAATCATAAACCGCCGTTGTATAATTAATAGGTAAGAAGAATTTTCCTAATACCGCAGAACTGCACCCAAAAAGCAGGAGAAAACTACAGATTGATTATGAACGAAGCCTTTAATATAGAGCTTGCAGGCGTTGTTATACGGATTGAGCCGCTGTACGGCTTTATCCGTGAATACTGCCGAAACTACATAACCGAAAAGCCCGGAAGCTTTACGGTATCCGTTTCCGAGGAGGACATCGCCGCCGAGCGCAGCAAATCCGCCGCCGAGGACAGAAAAGAGGGTATCCCGCAGCGGGATTTCCGTGACAGTTACCTTGAAACTCTTGCGGTTTACCGTAAAATTGCGGAGAAAATGCTTGATTACGACACAATCCTTTTTCACGGCTCGGTTATCGCCGTTGACGGGAAAGCCTATATGTTTACCGCAAAAAGCGGTACGGGCAAATCTACCCACACAAGGCTGTGGCGGGAAATGCTTGGAGAGCGGGCAGTTATGATTAACGACGATA
>JBJERK010000093.1:0-4313 GCA_051882255.1 Ruminiclostridium sp. | reverse complement strand
CCTGTGACCTACCGCTTAGAAGGCGGTTGCTCTATCCAGCTGAGCTAGTGGCGCACAAAAACAGGTAATCGGCGCTTGTCCTTGCGAATAAGAGCCGATGGAGCGGGTGATGGGAATCGAACCCACGTGTTCAGCTTGGAAGGCTGACATTCTACCATTGAACTACACCCGCAAATGTATTCTCATTTAATGCCTTATTATTATAACACCCATTTTGGAGTTTGTCAATAGTTTTTTTGAAAAATTTACAGCTTTTGTGAAATTGAGTGTTTTCCCCGCCGCTCCGCGGCGGGGAAAACGGCAGAATGAGCGGGTTTGTCAATAGTTTTTTTGGAAAATTGCAGCAATTATGTAATTGAGCTTTTTCCCCGCCACTTCGCAGCGGGAAACGTTGAATAAAAATTGAAACGCCCGACAATTGCATAGCTGCAAATGTCGGGCATTTCTTAGCTTTACGCCTTCCGCTTACTTAAGCATACGGTTTCTTCTGCGTGTGATATAGGCAATTCCTGCCGCTGTTACAGCGGTGATTGCTGCGTCGAAGAAGCCTGCGCCGGTTACAGGGTTTACGTCGGCTCTGCCTGCGTTTTCAGCCGCAGAGTTTACTCTGTCTCCGGGTACGTCGTCAACGTTGTTGGCGTTATCTGTGTTATTTCTGTCGTTTGCGTTGTTTCTGTCGTTAGCGGCGTTGTTGTCGTTTCCGCCGAGAATGTTCTCTGCGGTATCGCCTGTGTCGTCAACAATATCCTCCGCTCCGTTTATGATGTCGTCAACCACGTTCTGGGCGTAAGCGCCTGTGGTCATAGTCGCCGCAAGCGCTGCTGCGGCAATTATACCTGCTGTTTTTCTTTTAAATTCCATATCTTCCATCCCTCTCCCGAAGCCCCGACCCGACTTTCCGGTATCTTATCGGGGCAATATTATTTTTTGCAGGAGCGGCTCAATTATGATATGAAAAAATTGCAATTAAAAATCGGCAATAAAGGGATTGAATTTCTTTTCTGTGAGCAGTGTGGTGCTCTCCCCGTGCCCCGGATAAATTATATAGTCATCTTCAAGGGCTTTAAGCTTGTCAAGAGTTACCTGCTGGACAATATAATCCCCGGAATAGCCGTCGCTTCTGCCGATACTGTCCTTAAAAATAGTATCTCCCGCAAACATTATATCAATGCCGCCCGGGTTTTTGCAGATATAGCAAACGCTTCCCGCAGAGTGTCCCGGAGTGTGCATAACGCTGAAAATTACGCCGTCCTGCTCTATTTCGTCCCCGTCCTTTAAGGTGCAGTCAGCTTCAACGGGGTTAAAAGGCTTCCCCGGGCAGAAAAAGCTGAGCGCCTTGTTCCCGTCGGAAAGCATGGGTACGTCAGCCTCATGGATATAAACGGGAGCGCCCGTCGATTCCTTAATATAAGCCGCCGCTCCCGCATGGTCGAAATGACCGTGGGTAAGCAGGATTTTCTTTATCTCAATCCCCATATCCGCCGCTTCAGACAGAATTTTCTCCCCGTCGTCAGCAGGGTCGATAACAACTCCGCTTTTCTCTGCGGTTTTAACTATGTAGCAGTTGGTCTGTAAGGGGTGAAGCACAAGCTTTTTGATTTCCATTTTCTGCATTTCCTTTCGTTTTTCTTCTGTTATTATTATATTCTTTTCATTCGTAAAAATCAAGGCAAATTGCGGCTTTAAAGGCATTTTTCACCGCAATTTCCGATATTTTCAAACAGAGATAACAACCCTTATTTCCTCTGTTCCGAACTTTTTGAGCAGTCCTGCCACTTCCTCGCTTATAATTTCCCCCGGCATTACCACAGGCACACAGGGCGGACAAGGCGAAACTACCCCTGCACAAATCCTGCCCACAGCTTTTTCAGTCGGAACAGTTTCACTCCGGGAAAAATAGGCTTCTCTCGGAAGCATAACCCTTTCCGGCTTTATCACGGGATAAACCTGCGGCTGTATCGGCTCTCTTACTGCAACAGAAGCGAAAATTTCAAGAAGCCGCTTAAAATCCTCCTGCGGCTGAGCCACGGAAAACAGCAGAACCACATACCGCCCATCGCTCATCTCGCACTCCGCTCCCTTTTTCCGCAGAACCTCCGCCAGCCCGTCACCCGTATAGCCTGCGGCGCAGGCGTCCACCGTAATCCGCATAGGGTCGCTTTTCCGAAGAACAAAGCCCATTTCCGAAAGCCTGTCCTTAAGCCCCGAAACGCCCTGAAGCGCCGCCTTTGCCACCGACTTTTTTTCTTCAATAAACCTGTTACAAAGGTCAAGACTGTCAAGAATAAGATATGAGGGGCTTGAGCTTCCGAAAAGGAACATCGCCGCCTTCGCTTTGTCAAAAAGGGACTTGTCCTTAAGGTGCAGGTATGCCGCTCCCGTAAGTGCAGGCAGCGTTTTGTGGGCGCTGTCGGCGGTCATATCCGCTCCCTGTAAAATCGGGTGAGTACCGTTAAATACCCGATAAGCCCCGTGGGCGTTGTCCACCAGCAGAAGCACTCCCTTTTTGCGGCAGACCGCTGAAATCCCCGGAATATCCGCCTGTGAGCCGTAGTAGTCAATGCTGTTTATGAAAACTGCGGCGGTATCTTCGTCAATCGCCGCCTCCACCGCCTTTGGAGAAATATCCGTACCAAGAAAGCTGTCCGGGTAAAGCCAGTCTATCTTAAGCCCCAGCAGAACCGCTGTATTTATAAGGCTTTTGTGGCAGTATCTTCCCGCCGCAATCCTTTTCTTCCCCGTAACCTCTGCCGCAACAGCAAGCATAGCCTGTATGGAAAGGGTACTGCCCCCGCAGGAATAGCAGACTGCACCCGAACCGAAAAGGGAAGCCGCATTATTCTCGCTTTCAAGTATAATCCCGCTGCTTTCGTAAAGGCTGTCCGCCCCGCTTATTTCGGTTATGTCAAAAGGGTTGTTCTTACCCTTTCCTCCCGGCATGTGACAGCGGACTGCACCCAAAGAAGCATATTTTTCAATAAAATCATGTATAGGAGTGTTCATAAGCTTACCTTTCTTATATAAGTATAATTATAATACCACACACACAAGCTTTTTGCAATAAATTGTTGACTATTTTGCCCGCAGGTGATATAATAAAATCTGCACAAGGGCTATACCGCATAATTATTGCCGTGCAATTGCGCCGTCAGATTTTTCGTCAGATTGTGCAAAAGCGACGCAGACGGGCTTGGTGCCCGTCAAGGAGTTTTTGCGCAATATGGCGGAAAATATGCAAGCAAGTGTGCGGCAAAGGCGTTAGCCGTTAATTGTGCGGTGTAGCCCCTAATATTTGCTAAAGGATGGAAAAAAGATGGAAATGCCCTTTGTCCCCAACGAGGGAAAAAACCTTACAATAGACACGGATTTCGGCACTTATGCCCGCTATCCTATTAAAACCCACGTTATTATGAAGGAGGACGTTATGACCGACGTGCTGGATAAGTACGTCTGCCCCTATCTTGAAGAGGGGGACACGGTTATAATCTCCGAAAAAATTATTGCAATCACCCAGGGCAGAGCCTTCAGGCTTGATGAAATAAAGGTTTCCCGCCTTGCTAAGTTTTTAAGCCGTTTCGTAGTAAAGACAAACTACGGTATCGGGCTTGGTATGCCGGAGACTATGGAGCTTTGCATAAGAGAGGTAGGCAGACCCAAGGTTCTCTTGGCAGCCTTCTGTGCTGCAATCGGCAAGCTTTTCGGCAAGAAGGGCGTTTTCTACAATATCTGCGGTATGAAAGCAAGGGCGATTGACGGTCCCTGCGACTACACAATCCCGCCCTATAACAACTATGCGAAAATGGCGCCGGACAAGCCCGACGAGGCAGCAGCCGAGCTTGCCAAGCACTGCGGCTGTGACGTTATCATCATAGACGCCAACGATATTGCCGCCACCGTTCTCGGCAAGAGCCGCCCCGACCTCCCCGACGCTTTCGGCGAGCAGGTCTTCCGTGACAACCCCCACGACCAATGCTCCCAGCAGACCCCGATTTCTATTGTACGCAAGGTAAGCTAAGAAACCGCCGCAGGATTTATCCTGCGGCTTTTTTTGTTGGAGAGAGAAGAGAGTGAGAGAAGAAGAGAGCCTATGAGCCAAGGGGCTGCCCGCCCTGAGAGAGCAGAGAGACTTTGAGCCAAGGGGCTGCCCGCCCCCTTGACCCCCGGCAAGCGCGACGGCGCTTGACCCGTTTGAAGCTTGATTACAGATTTTGCTTGTAATAATACAACAGATGCACATTCACGGTTTTTGTGCAGAATTTTTCTCCGAAAAGAAAACAGCAAGGCGATAATCCTTGCTGTTGTTATCTGTTGTT
>JBJERK010000092.1:0-4333 GCA_051882255.1 Ruminiclostridium sp. | reverse complement strand
CGGCGGCTTCGGAAGAGCTTTCCGGACAGGCAAATATGCTTAAAAACCTTATTTCGCAGTTCAGATTCAATTCGGATGATAACTGATTACACGTGATTCTTCACAGGAATACGGTACATAAGCCGCATAAAAAAGCATATAAAATGCACCTTGCACTGCGGCAGAAAACGCTGCCTTTTGTGCAGTACAGAAGCTGACCGACAGACCCAGACTGCCTGCGTCGCTTTTGTACAACCTGACGAAAAATCTGACTGCATAATCTCACGATAATAATTATGAGGTATTGCCATAAATTTTCCGCAAAATTAAACAGAATACAAAAAACGCAGCAACCGCTTTAGTACCACTAAAGCCGATTGCTGCGCTTTTATATTGCATAGATTTACAAAGCCTTCGCCGTCTTATCACCACGCTTGAATAGCAGGGCTGCCACAAGACCGAAAATAACTGCGGCAGTAATTCCGCCGGCGCAGGCCCGCAGACCGCCGGTAAACGCCCCCAGCAGACCGCTTTCCATAACCGCAAGATACACGCCCTTTGCAAGCTGGTAGCCAAAGCCTGTCAGTGGCACGGTAGCGCCCGCTCCGGCAAATTCTACCAGCGGCCCGTACAGCCCGCAGGCGCCGAGAATTACTCCTGCCACAACATAAATAACAAGAATTCTTGCGGGGGTAAGCTTGGTGAGGTCGATGAGAACCTGACCTATTGCGCATAGCGCTCCGCCCACAAGAAAAGCCCATAAATAATCCATAGTTCCTCCTACATATTGCTTATATGCACTGCGTGGGCGATACCGGGAATGCTCTCGCCCTGCTGAACGATTGTTGGTGACATAAGCGCACCCGTTGCGGTAAACAGCACGTTTTTAAGCTCGCCGCTTTTGATTCTGTTCAGTATATGACCGCAAAGCACGGAAGCGCTGCAGCCGCAGCCCGAGCCGCCTGCGTGGACGTCCTGCTTCTCCCTGTCGTACAGCATAAGCCCGCAGTCGCCGTGAACCTTGCTGATGTCAACGCCGTCCTGCTGAAACAGGTTTATCAGGATTTCGCTGCCAACAAGTCCAAGGTCGCCTGTGAGGATAAGGTCGAAGTCGGCGGGGGTCAGACCGGTGTTTTCGAGGTGGGTTTTTATGGTGTCGTAGACGGCAATGGGGAAAATGTCAAGGAAACACCATAAAATTTTGAAAAAATTTTGGGGTGGGGTGAAGGGATAAAAGTTCTCCGCTTTTTCAATAAGCGCTTGAAAAATAGGCTTGATAGTGGTACAATAAGAATAGAATATAAATAATACGCCTAATTCTTGAAAGACGGATACCTTATGGGACGAGATGTTGTATCTGCTAAGCTTGATGTAATATTCAAGAAGCTGTTCACCGAAAATGCCGATTTGTTTCATTACTTTGTGGCAAGTATGTCGGATATTCCGCCCGAGAGAATAAGAGAGGTAACGATTTCCAACCCTGAGCTGCCGCCCGAAACGGTTGCAAAATGGTAGGTATGAGCTGTTCTCGGCTAATTTCATAATGCACTTATTTGAGCTGAAAAAGATAAGCAAGAACCCGAAAACAAGCCGTGAGCAATGGTTGAAATTCATTAACGCTTATAGAGAGGATTTTGAAATGGTAGAAGCAACAAGTATGCCGATTATTCAGAAAGCCGTAAAGGTTATCTATTATATGAGCGAGGATACCGGAATCCGTGAGCTTGCCCGTATGCGTGAAAAGGCTCTCCACGATGAAGCTTCTGCGATAAGACAGGCATGGGAAGAAGGCTTTGTTGAGGGTGCGGCTGAGAGCTTGGCTGAGAGCCTTGGTGTTACAAAGGACGCTGTAAAGGAAATTGCGAAGGAACTTGCAAATGACAAGATAAGAGGCTTCAAAAAAATCAGAGATGAGGGAGAAACCGAGGAGCGCAATAAAATGATTGAAAAAATGAGAGCCATCGGGTGCTCCGAGGAACTGATTAAAGTAACATTTCCTTCGTACTCATAAAACTATATGCAACGAAAAATCATCAAAAAGCGGAGAATGTAAGGTTCTCAGCTTTTTTGCTTTTATTGGGTAATTTTATGATAAACAAGCTGACGGGAGAGCCTGTTCCGGTGGATATGAAAAGCGGTTTGAAACGGCTTGCCGCAAATAAGAGATGTCCCGAAACTGAAATAATGGTGTTATATCATATTGATTTGCAATTCAATAAGTGGTATAATAATTGTCCTTGTTCCCGGAGCGAAGGAAGCGGCAGCGGCAGCAGCCAAGAAGGTTATGCTGACGCTTTCAAACCTTAAACCCGATAATTTCAATGTTTCGCTTGATGACGTCAAGAGCTTTACAAAAAGCTTTATAGATACCGCAAAAAAGGAAGACCAGAGCGAGCTTGATATGCTGGAAACTCTTGTGCTGTCTAAAAACAAAGCAAGCGCTATAGGAGTTCTTGCAGGAACGACAGCGGTAAAGGTAGGGGAGTGGATTGAGGACGGCGATAGGGGAGAATAACTGGGGTGTATAGAACAGCTCCTGCGATTATGCGGTTTTGTGATAGAATATGCACGATAGGATATATGCTGTGTGCTTTAAATATATGAGCGATATAACAGAGTATTACAGATGATTAACTATGTAATATAATCATAGGCAGGAATACAATTTTTTGCATACAAAGCGGTGACGTAAATGAGCAGTAATGACAAAAGAGAAAAAGTAGTTGTAAAACTTAATGGCAGCAGCTACAAATTAACTAATGGCAGATGGTGCGGTACAAACGGAATAATTCCGCCGATTGCAATTGAAAATCAGCTTGACGACGCTGTTGTTGGCGAACTTGACAAAAAGGAGTTTGTGGTATGAGTGAGAGCGGGAGGAGTTTATGGATATAGTCAGAAATTGTTTCTTTGCTGAATGTGCTTGCCGAGGTGATTAAATTGAATACATTGATTCTGAATGGCGGATACAGCCTCGATACCAATTCAATAATTAGAGCGTGTTCACATAAAACAGATGTGCGGATTTTTGAGCATAATTTTCACGGATTCAAGGCAAAAAATTGCAGGCAGGCTGTCGCCTGGCAAGAATTTTTAACACAGAAGACGTGTAATTGTGCCGAAAAGACGTGCGAATACGTTTATGTGAACACGCTCTAATATTTTGACCGATAATCTGACAGGAGATTGAAATGAATGTAATTTACATTATGAGAAGTTCCCCGACGGAAGAGTGAAATGTATTGAGGAAGAGATACCGTTTGAGGTGCCGGAGGGGTGGGGGTGGTGTAGGTTATATCATATCTCGGAAATAGTAACTGGTAGTACACCTAATAAGAAAGATCCTGAGTATTATGGCAATGATTTTCCTTTTTTTAAGCCAGCTGATCTTGAACAAGGTTCAAATGTTATTTATGCAAGTGAATATTTATCAATTAAAGGAAAGAATGCAAGTAGAGTTATACCAGCTGGCTCAACCGCTGTTTGCTGCATAGGTTCAATAGGAAAATGCGGTTATTTACAAAAAGAAGGAACAACTAATCAGCAAATCAACTCCATCATTCCATATGTATACAATAAATTTGTTTATTACTATTGTTTAACGGACTTTTTTGTTGAAAAATTATTATTAGAATCATCTGCTACAACAATTGCAATCGTTAATAAGAATAAATTGTCAAATATTTTTATTCCAATTCCACCATTATCAGAGCAAAAACGAATATCAAAAAAGCTGGAATATCTTATAAAATTTGTAGATGAAATAGAATTTGACAAAGCATCTTTATTAGAGGTTATTAAGCAAGCCAAATCCAAAATCCTCGACCTCGCAATCAGAGGAAAACTTGTCCCTCAAGACCCAAACGACGAGCCTGCTTCCGTTCTCCTTGAACGCATAAGAGCAGAGAAGGAGGAACTTATAAGACAGGGCAAAGTCAAGCGGGATAAGAAGGAATCTGTTATCATTAAAGGTGAGGATAACTCTTATTATCTCAAAATGGGCAATATTAAGGAGGCGCTTGATGATTGGCAGATCGATGATATACCAGAAACATGGAGCTTATGTTGTCTTGGAGAAGTCTGTGATTATGGCAACTGCATTAATGTAGATACAAAAGATATTCCAGAAAATGCTTGGATTCTGGACTTGGAGGATATAGAGAAAGATACAGGAAGAGTGTTTCAGAAACTCACTAAAAAGGAAAGAAATTCAACCAGTACAAAGCACTTGTTTCATAAAAGTCAAGTGCTGTATAGTAAACTCCGTCCGTATCTGAACAAGGTTGTTCTTGCTGATGATAATGGTTACTGCACTTCTGAGATATTGCCATTAGATTTCAATGCTTGTATTCTT
>JBJERK010000091.1:0-4336 GCA_051882255.1 Ruminiclostridium sp. | reverse complement strand
GCGCCTACAATTTTTGAAACGGAGTGAAAATTACAATTGAAGCAGGTTAAAAAGCCGGTATTCTTTATTGTGTTTATCCTTATTGCAGTATTCACATACTTCTCAATAGCGGGTTTCAGCACATATTACGGCGACATTGAAACAGTACACATACGCGGCGTTGACGATATACGCTGGGGTATCGACATCAGAGGCGGCGTTGACGTTACCTTTACTCCCTCGGAGGACGCGGTTGACGTTACCAACGACCAGATGGACGCAGCCCGCTCCATTATCGAAACCCGTATGGTTGAAAGAAACATAACCGACTACGAAATTTACGTTGACTACAACAGCCGCAGAATTATCTGCCGCTTCCCCTGGCAGTCCGGCGACGACAGCTTCGACCCCGAAAGAGCGGTTAAGGAGCTGGGCGAAACAGCTATGCTGTCCTTCAGAAAGGGCTACAGCGCAGAGCTTACCACAGGTCAGACCTACGAAGACCTGCCCCTTGTTCTTACAGGTACCGACGTTTCCAGAGCTGAGCCGGGCTACGACAGCGAGCAGCAGCAGTGGATAGTTGCTCTTACCCTTAAGGACAGCGGAAAGGAAGCCTTCAAGGAGGCTACCTCGGAAGCTTACGCAAGCGGCGGAAGAATTTCTATCTGGATGGACGACCTTGAAATCTCCGCTCCCGGAGTAAGCGCAGTAATCTACGACGGAAGCGCAACAATTTCCGGCGGCTTCGAGTCTGCCGACGAGGCAAAGGCTCTTGCAGACAAGATTAACGGCGGCGCGCTGCCCTTCAAGCTTGTAACCGAAAGCTTCAGCACAATTTCTCCTACCCTCGGTACAGGCGCAAGAGACGCTATGGCAATTGCAGGCGTTGCAGCCTTCGGACTTATCGCAATCCTTATGATAGCTATGTACCGTCTGCCCGGCGTTATGGCGGTTATTTCCCTTGCAGGACAGGTTGCGGGCACATTTGCTGCAATAACAGGCTTCTTCTCCTTCAACGACAGCTTTACCCTTACAATCCCCGGTATTGCAGGTATTATCCTTGCAGTAGGTATGGGCGTTGACGCAAACGTTATTACAAACGAGCGTATAAAGGAAGAGCTTCGTGCAGGAAAGACAATAAACGGCGCTCTCAACACAGGCTTCAAGCGTGCATTCTCCGCTATTTTCGACGGAAATATCACAATGCTTATTATCGCCGTAATTCTTATGGGTGCATTCGGTACTCCCGACAGCTGGTGCTCAATTATCCTTACTCCCATATTCACATGGTTCGGCGTTTCAACAGCAGGCTCCATTTACTCCTTCGGCTATACTCTTGCAGTAGGCGTAGTATTAAACTTCCTGTTCGGTATCCTTACCACAAGACTTATGACAATGTCAATTTCCGGATTTAAGCCCTTCAGGAATCCTGCGTTATACGGAGGTGTTAAAAATGGAAAATAAAAAGCAGTTCGATTTTCTCAAAAACAAGAAGGTTTTCTTCATAATCCCGATTGTTATAGCGGTTGTTACCATTATAACAGCCCTCGTTATCGGCGTTCCCGTTGATATTGAGTTCAAGGGCGGTACAATGCTCACCTACAGCTACGAGGGTACGATTGATACCTCCGCAGTAAAGAGCAAGGTTGAGGAATTAAAGCTTGGTACGGTAGGAGTTACCACAGGTTCCGCCTTCGGCAGCGACCTTGAAACCGTTCAGATTTCCTTCGCCTCCGACAGCGGTCTTACCGCTGAGGTTCAGGCGTCGGTTACCGACACCTTGCAGGCTGCATTTACAGAAAACAACCTTTCTCTTGTAAACAGCCAGGACGTTAACCCCTCAGCAGGCTTCTCCTTCTTCTTAAAATGCTTTGTGGCGGTTGCATTCTCCTTTGTTCTTCTTATAATCTATATCGCTTTCAGATTCAAGAACATCGGCGGCTGGTCCGCAGGCTGCTTTGCTCTTGTAGCCCTTGCAAACGACGTATTTATGGTATTTGCTACCTTCGTTTTCCTGCGGCTGCCTATTGACGCAAACTTCATGGCGGTAATTCTTACAATTCTCGGTTATTCAATCAACAACACAATCGTACTTTACGACCGCGTCCGTGAAAACAGGAAGCTTTACGGCAAGAAGCTTACAATCAACGAGCTTGTAAACGCAAGCATCAACCAGTCCCTTACCCGTTCGGTAAAGACAACAATCACAACTGCAATTGCAGTTCTGGCTATGTGCGTGGTTGCTCTTATCTGCGGAATCGAGTCGATAGTAAGCTTTGTATTCCCCATGTTTATCGGTCTTATTGCAGGCGCATATTCTTCAATCTTTATTGCAGGTCCTCTCTGGACTGTATGGAAGAACCGTGCAGGTGCAGAAAAGGCAAATGCAAAGGCAAAAGCGTAAAAATTTACTGCCCCGTTTTTCGGGGCAGTTAGCTTTTAATCGGTATTAATCTTGGTTATAGGCTTTTAGGTTTAGTATAACAGGAGGCAGAACGTGTTTGTAGCAGGAGTGTCAAGCGCTTCCCTTTATCCTATGCATACCGAGGACGCAGTGCGTGTTCTCGGCGAAAACGGCGTTAAGAATACAGAAATTTTCATAAACGATATTTCCGAAACAGGCGGCAGGATTTTTGCAGATATAAGCCACGCCGTTAAGGATTACGGCATGAACGTAATATCCGTTCACCCATTTTCCTCGCCCATGGAAACTCTTTTCCTCTTTTCGGACTACGACAGGCGCAGGTCAACCTTTCTTGATATGTACCGCCGCTACTTCTGGTGCATGAACGAGCTTGGGGCGAAGATATTCGTACTTCACGGGGCGATACTAAGCGCAAACTGCTCCGACGAGCACTATATCGAGCAGTTTATGAAGCTTTGCGAGGCAGCGGAGGAGTTCGGGGTTTCTATTGCCCAGGAAAACATAAGCTACTGCAAAAGCTGTAGTCTTGAGTTCCTGCAAAAAATGAAAAAAGAATGTGGCAGTCGTGCTAAGTTCGTGCTTGATATAAAGCAGGCTGTAAGAAGCAAAATCCCGCCGGCAAAGCTTATCGAAGCCTTGGGAAGCAGCATTGTCCACGTTCATATAAGCGATAACCGTGAGGGCGCAGACTGCCTGCCCGTAGGAAAGGGCAATTTCAATTTCCCCGCTCTTATCGATAAGCTTAAGGCGGCAAATTGCAGCGGCGCTTTGCTTATCGAGCTTTACAGAAGCAATTACGGCGAGTTTTCCGAGTTATGCGACAGTATGAAGAAAATCGAAGAGATAATAAGCTGAAAATTCTTCGAAATTGTTTTAATTTTTCTTGCAATTGCAAAAAAATAATGATATAATTATTATACAATACAGTAAGGATTTCAGAAAGGATTCAGATTATGAGATGTCCCGAATGCGGTTTTGAAGACAGCAAGGTTATAGATTCCCGCCCTACCGACGGAAAAATCCGCCGCAGAAGGGAGTGCCTTTCCTGCAAGTGCCGTTTTACGACCTACGAGATAGTTGAAAATATCCCGCTTATGGTGGTGAAAAAGGACCATTCCATTGAGCCATTTGATTCACAGAAGCTGGTTGAAAGGCTGCTCCGTGCGGCTGTAAAGCGCCCGATTAGTCTTGAAACAATCGAGGGTATTGTTGACGAAATCGAGAGCGAGCTTAAGAACAGCCTTGTAAAAGAGGTTACTTCTGCAAAAATCGGGGAAATGGTGCTTGAAAAGCTTAAAAAGACCGACCGTGTTGCGTATATACGCTTTGCCTCCGTTTATAAGGAGTTTAATGACGCTGAGAGCTTTATTAAGATTATTTCGGAGCTTGATTAAGACAAAAACAGAAGCCGCTTTCTTTTGGGAGGCGGCTTTTGCAGTACTTTGTATCGGATAAATCAGGAGGGCATAGGCTGATGAATATTTTAGTGATTAATTGCAGTTCCGTCAGAAACGGCGCTACAGCCGCTATTGCGGAGCTGGTAAGCGGGTATCTTAGCGGCAGAAACAGCGTGAAAGCAATTTGCATCGACGATTACGATATTAAGCTTTGCAGGGGCTGCAGAAGCTGTCACAAGACAGCAAAGTGTTTTCAGAAGGACGATGTGATTAAGGTAATGGCTGAATTTGAATGGGCGGATAAGATTGTCTGTGTTTCTCCCTCCTACTGGGCGGATATTCCCGGACAATTCAAGGTGTTTATTGACAGGTGTACCCCTTGGTGCAACACTCACGAACCCCATGCAAGCCTTTCGAGCGGCAAGAAAGGCTATACTATCGCCCAGAGAACAGGTCCCGGCGCAGCCGAATGTCAGCGGATAATCGGCAGTATAGAGCATTTCTACGGGCATCTTGAAATAGAGCCAAAGGGAAG
>JBJERK010000090.1:0-4363 GCA_051882255.1 Ruminiclostridium sp. | reverse complement strand
ACGGAATGACGATAACCGACAGCTGGGTCAAGCATTACCGAGGCGTTGATATGCCACACTATCTTTTTACAGCTGAAAATAATACCAGATGAAAGGAACAGAAAAATGCTGATACTTGCAAGCAAATCTCCCCGCAGGAAAGAGCTTCTTTCCATTATAACCAAAGATTTCACCATAATACCCGCTGGCGGCGAGGAAAACGCAGATAAAGCCCTGCCACCGAAGGAATACGTTTCTAAGCTGGCAGAGGACAAGGCGAAGGAGGTTTTCGCCCTGCACCAAGATGCGGCGGTAATAGGCGCTGACACGGTTGTAGCCGCAGGAAAGGAAATCTTAGGAAAGCCCAAGGACAAGGCTGACGCCTTTCGTATGCTAAAGCTTCTTTCGGGCACTACCCACAGCGTTTTTACGGGAGTGTGCGTTATAAGCGGCGGCGAAAGAAAAGTTTTCTGCGAGGAAACCGAGGTTGAATTTTACCCGCTTACAGACGAGGAAATCGAGAGCTATATCGCCACGGGAGAGCCCTTCGATAAGGCGGGCGCTTACGGAATACAGGACAAGGGAGCGCTGCTTGTAAAGCGGATTAACGGCGATTATTATAACGTTATGGGGCTTCCGGCGGGGCGGCTTTACAGGGTTATGAGGGAATTGAAGCTGATATAGTTTTAAGAAAAATACCCGGAATTATCGCTTTGATAATTTCGGGTATTGGTGTAGTTATAGGGTTATTTCTGATACTCTTTTACTAAATCCGATAAGTCTTTTCTTCCATGACGTTCAAAATACTCCGGCAAAGCAAAGTTGTAGTTTATAGCATTAAATGAGATTCCTGTGGGTCTGTCATCAATAATAATATCTATATTCGCTCCTGCTTCTATCAAAACCTTAGCGGTAGCCTTTGAACCACGTAGTGCAGCTTGAATAGGTGTAATACCATCCTCAGAAATATTAACATCGGCTCCGTAATCAAGCAAAATCTTAACTATCTCAGAGTTCGTTTTTTCAATAGCAACAAAAATAATAGGAATGTCAAAATTTCCACATACAGTATTGATATACTCCTCATAAGTCCGACTTTTACCTGTCTCACTAATATTCCAGATATTTGGATAATTCATAATATAATTATTCTGATTCGGATCTGCTCCTTTATCTAAAACAAGCTTTACAAATTCGGGGTCTTCACTTAAAACAGCATAAGTCAAATCAGTAGGCGCTAACGGACGTCCTTTTTCGTACAGATACTCTGCAATGTCCTTATCCATATAGCCGAATTCTACACCACTTAAATCATAACCTTCATCAAAGAAGAAATCCAATATCTTCTTTGATTCTTCTCTATCTTTCATACCTTGCCACTTATAAGAACAACCTAAATCCTGTTCAGTAAATTCATCCCTTTCCTTAATATAATTGTAAATCACTTTCACCGTTTCTAAATCTTCTGAAGCAATAGCTAACTCCATTTCATTATAACCCCAGGCTGTTCTTTTTACACTTACATTTTTATCACAGAATAATTTACATATATCTGCATATCCCCAAAATATTGCATATGTAAATCCCCTCAGAGCAAAACTATTCGCATCTGTGCCGCTTATTACAAATTCATCAGGATAAGTTTCTAAAAGGTGCTTTGATAATTCAAAGTTACCCGTTTCGGAAGGCATCGAAATCATTTCATCATAAATACTACGGTTTAAAAGCTCTCTTGCTTCTTCAAACTGCTCCGGGGTCCCGTAATATGCAAAATACCGGTATATAACATTCCTTTCGTCCTTATTATAGTCTGACTCAATATTATGTGATTTAAGTTCTTCCAGACATTTGTCCATTTGTCCGCTGAAGGCATACTCGAGTGCAGGCTTTAAACCGCTGGACTGTCCACTTTCAAGGAGCATATTCATCAACAGCTTTGTTGAAACAGGGTTATCTTCTACAAACTGAAAGTGTGATGCTCTGTAATCTTCTCCTTCGTATCGATCATGAAACAGCTCAGCATAAGGTTCTGCTCCTGCTTCGAGCATTAACATAACTTGTTCGTGACAATCAATACAGCTTCCACCCTGATGATTTTCCATTGCCATAGCAAGCGGAGTAATACCCAGCACATCGGTTGTATCCAGTTTGGTTTTATCGCTTTTCAGCAATGCTTTTGTATAGTAATATTTCTTATTATACGTTGACATCTGTAAAGGGTCGCCTATATTAGGGTCAACTCCCACCTCAAGCAACGCCTCTACCATTTTTGCTTTATCGTAATCCATGCCATACGATTCCCACCAGGCACAATACATTGCGGTCATTTCATCAACATAATTAACATCAAGCCCGGGATTTTCCTCAACTATCTCTTTCATCCACTCGATATTTCCGTTTTTTATTGCCGTCTGGTATTGATCAACCGCATTTTCATTCAGAATACTATTTACTGTTATGCCTGTTTTCATTCTCAGTAAGTTGGAAATCTCGTTAACTTCTTTATCTGAGCAGCCGGCAGCAGTTATGCACATACATAAGAACAACAGTATCAAAAACGCTTTCTTTATACGCATTTAATTTCCTTTCCAACGATTGACAAAAAAGCTTTATCAGATAACAAGCGGCTCTAAATTCTCCAAATCAAAGGGCGTTTCCTGATATACGCAGAAATTCAGCCAGTTTGAATACATAAGGCTTGCCGTTCCCCGCCATGTAAACTTAGGCATAAGCGCGGGGTTGTCCTCCGGAAAATAGTTATAGGGCAGCGGAACGTAGGCGATACCCTTTGAAATATCCCTGAAATACTCGTTTTTAAGGGTGTCCCTGTCGTACTCGCCGTGTCCCGTTATGAAAATCTGACGGTTGGTCTTGTCAGCAATAATATAGGGCCCCGCAAGATCGGAATATGCAAGCAGCGAAAGCTTCGGGTTATCAAGAATATCCTGCGCCTTAATCTCGGAGTGACGGGAATGTGGAGCATAAAATACGTCGTCAAAGCCCTTTGTAAGAGGGTGATTTACGTCGGTAACCTTATGAGGGAAAACACCGAACATCTTCCGGTCAAGGTTGTGCTTTTTTATGCCGTAGTGGTAATAAAGCCCCGCAAAAGCGCCCCAGCAGATATGAACGGTAGAAAAAGCGTGAGATTTCGACCATTCCATAATTCCGCAAAGCTCGTCCCAGTAGCTTACGTCCTCAAAATCATAGCGCTCGACAGGCGCCCCCGTGATTATAAGTGCGTCAAAATACTCGTGGCTGATTTCGTCAAAGGTCTTGTAGAATGTGTCAAGATGCTCCGCTGCCGTGTGCTTGGAGGTATGTGTTGCGGTGCGTAGCAGGGTTATGTCAACCTGTAATGGCGTGTTGCTGAGCAGCCTTAAAAGCTGGGTTTCGGTTTCTATTTTTGTGGGCATAAGGTTGAATATTGCGGCTTTCAGCGGCCGTATATCCTGTCGCATAGCCTTCTCCTTCGGCATTACAAAAATATTCTCGCTTATAAGCGTGTTGTATGCGGGAAGGTCGCTCGGTATATTTATAGGCATTTTTAACTCCTCTTTCCGGAAATAAGTAACAAATATTATAGCACATTTATCAGCACAAATCAATTTGAAGCTCTAAACATTTCCGTATATTTGACATTTTGACGAAAAAATGGTAGAATATATTTATAATATTGTTGCAGTCCTGCGGAAAGGGCGTGATATGGTGACTGATTTAAAGGAAGAGATATTTGAAGCTGAGGAGCAGGAGGAGGTTCCTGCCCCGGAGGAGCTTATACAGGACAGTATGGAGGCTGTCGAACAGCTTACAAAGGAGATTGAGGAGGAAAACGAAGCCCTTGAAAGAGAGTTTTCTCCCCCTCCCCGAAGTCAGGTGCGCCCGCTTCATACCCGAAAACGGCGGGTATGCTACATAGGCGTATTTTCCTCTGCCGCTTCCCTTATCGTTATGGGGATAGCTATGATTATAGCCCTTAACTCGCCCGAGGGAATTGCGGGCTGCCTTAAAATAGCGCCCATAACACTTGTTTTTCTCGGAATTGAGATACTCTATGTGGTTGTCAGGAACAAAAGCCTTCGGGTAAAATTCAGCGCCAAAAGCGTTATACTTGTCTTTTCCCTTGTGGGCATTTCCTTCCTGCTTTCTCTGATTTCTGCTCTTTATTCGGTAACAGGCAACGAGAGAATAAACGCAGAAACAAGAATATGCAATATTGCCGAAGAGGAGCTGTCCCGTATTCTAACAAATGACAGTATCAAAAGCGTTACGGTTACTACCGAGCTTTTTGGCGAGGATATTTCAGGCTACAGAACTCCCGCAGACCTTACCGACGGCGACAGGCTGAATGTAAGCGTGGACATAGGAGAAGCACAGATAACAG
>JBJERK010000089.1:0-4381 GCA_051882255.1 Ruminiclostridium sp. | reverse complement strand
AAATTTGTAAAAAACCCTTTATTTTCATAAAGACTTGTGATATAATAAACAATGTATAATTGTATCTTGAAAGGAATTTAAATATGACAGAGCTTCATGTAGAGCTTGATAATATGGATTATCTTCACTCCCTTTTCGGGGATTTCGACTGCAATATTACCATACTCCAGAAGGAATACGGGGTTTCAATTTTCAGCCGTGACGGAGTTATAAAAATCGTCGGGCAGGAGGACAGAGCACTTTCTGCAAAAAAAGCAGTCGAGGGTATAATTGAGCTTTTAGAGCAGGGCGAGGCAATTACCGAGCAAAGCGTAAGATACGTTATAAGTCTTGTGAACGAGGGAGCAGAGAACAGGGTTACGGAAATAAGCGGCGATACCGTCTGCGTAACCTTTACGGGCAAGCCGGTAAAGGCAAAAACCCTGGGGCAGAAGAAGTATATCGACTGCATAAAGAAAAACACAATCGTTTTCGGCGTAGGACCCGCAGGCACGGGAAAAACCTATCTTGCGGTGGCTATGGCGGTAAAAGCCTTCAAGGCTCACGAAGTAAACCGGATTATTCTTACCCGTCCCGCAGTTGAGGCGGGGGAGAAGCTGGGCTTTCTTCCCGGGGATTTGCAGAATAAGGTTGACCCCTATCTTCGCCCGCTTTATGACGCGCTTTTTGATATGATGGGTGCGGAAAGCTATCAGCGTAATCTGGAGAAGAATATAATCGAGGTAGCACCTCTTGCATATATGAGAGGGCGAACCCTTGACGACAGCTTCATTATTCTTGATGAGGCACAGAACACCACTCCCGAGCAGATGAAGATGTTCTTGACCCGTCTTGGCTTCAACAGCAAAATGGTTATAACAGGCGACGTTACGCAGATTGACCTTCCTGACAGCAAGCGCTCGGGACTGGTTGAGGCTACTAAAATCCTTAAGAATATCGACGATATTGCAGTAGTAAAATTCTCCGAAAAGGACGTTGTGCGGCATAGGATTGTGCAGGATATTGTTAAGGCTTATGAACGCTATAATGAAATGAAAAACAAGAATTGAGGGACATGAAAATGATAAAAATAAGAGTATTCGGTTCTAACCGTCAGAAAAACGTTCCTGTTACAAAGGAATTAAGAACACTTATCAAGAAATGCTGTCTTGAAACCCTTTACGAGGAGGGCTATAAGGGCAGCTTCGAGGTCTCCGTTACCTTTACCGATAATCGGGGAATACGGGAAATCAACAAGGAATACCGTGGTATTGACAAGGAAACCGACGTTCTATCCTTTCCTGCAACAGACGCAGGGGAAAGCTTTACAAGAAGCAGGGAAACGGGCTGCTTTATACTTGGTGATATAGTTCTCTCCCTTGAAAAAGCCGTTTCCCAGGCGCAGGAATACGGTCACAGCTTTGAGCGTGAAGCGGCTTTTCTTACGGTACATTCTATGCTTCATCTTTTAGGCTACGACCATGTGAACAGCGAGGAGGAAGAGCGTGAAATGTTCGGAAAGCAGGAGATAATCCTTGAAGCTATGGGCATATCACGCTGATTTATGAACAGATGAACAGAATCAGAAGCGTTATCAAAAGCTTTTACTGCGCAATCCGGGGCATAGCCTTCTGCCTGCGCCACGAAAGACATCTGCGTATACACATGGTTGCCACGGCTTATGTGCTGTACTTTGCCACGTTTTACGGCTTTACACCTGCCGAGTATTCGGTGCTGGTGCTTGTCTGTGTGCTTGTTATCGGGCTTGAACTTGTAAATACGGCGATTGAGGTGGTTATCGACAAGGTTTCTCCCCAGTTCAATATCTTCGCCATGATGGGCAAGGATATTGCGGCGGGAGCTGTTTTCGCTGCGGCTTTAGGTGCTGTTGCAATCGGTGTTATAATGCTGTGGAACCCTGCGGTTTTTTATGAAATATGGCTTTATTTTACCTCGGATTTTATAAAGCCCGCAATTCTTGCACTTTCTGCTGTTGTTTCTATTGTTTTTATTGCAACAGCAAGACCCCGCCGTACAGGCGCACACCGCAAAAAGGACGAATAAGGAAAGGAATTATATATGACTAAATCTGTTTTTGTTGCAGTTACAGGCCGCCCGAATGCAGGCAAATCCTCGCTTACAAACCTGCTTGTCGGAGAAAAGGTTGCAATAGTAAGCCCTAAGCCCCAGACCACAAGAACCCGTATAAACGGAGTGCTGACCAGGGGCGAAACCCAGTTTGTGTTCATAGATACACCAGGTATGCACAAACCCAAGACAAAGCTTTCTGAGCAGATGGTAAAGGCAATCGACAATAGTATAGCTGACGTTGAGGTATCTCTGCTTGTGGTTGACGCAACAAAGAAGCCTTCTGCAATTGAGGAGCGGCTTATTGCGGATTTCAAGGCGAAAAAGAGCGATGTTATCCTGCTTATAAACAAGGTTGACCTGATAAAGGATAAGAGCGAATTGTTAGGAATTATAGGCGGATATTCAGAAATGTACGACTTTGCGGAAATTATACCGATTAGCATTAAGACGGGAGATAATACGGAGCTTATTATTCCCGCGGTTGAAAAATATGCGGTAGAATCGCCCCATTTCTTTGACGACGACCTGCCTACCGACCAGCCCGAGAAAATCTGGCTTGCGGAAATAGTGCGGGAAAAGATACTTAACACAATGTACGACGAAATCCCTCACGGAACAGCAGTGCAGATTGAATCCCTTGAGTTTTCAAAGACAAATAAGGGTGAGGATATTGTTGATATAGGCGTTGTTATAATCTGCGAGCGCCAATCACATAAGGGCATGATTATAGGTAAAGGCGGCTCAATGCTTAAAAAAATCGGTCAGGTTGCAAGAGCCGAGATGGAGGAGTATTTTGAGCAGAAGGTGAACATGAAGCTCTGGGTTAAGGTAAAGGATGACTGGCGCAACAGCGACGTTCTTATCACCGATTTCGGATTGAATGCAGAGTAATGTTCATAACACAGGATTAGAGGAACAGATATGCTGGTTACTGTTGAGGGAATTGTAATAGGCAAGCGCACAATCGGGGAGAATAACTGCTTTATTGACGTTCTTACCGATGAATACGGGGTTATCGAGGCGACCGCCCACGGAATAAAGAAGCTTACCAGTAAAAACGCAGGCGCCTGCTCTCTTTTCTCCTATTCAAAGTTCTGCTTTTCGAAAAGCGGGCTTAAGTACACTCTCAACAGTGCTGAGCCGAAAGTAAGCTTTCACCGCATTTCTTCCGATTTAGAGGGGCTTTCTCTTGCAGCTTACTTTGCGGAGGTTGTAAAATTTGCGGTTGCCGAGGAGCAGGAAGCGCCTGGCTTTCTGCGGTTTATGGCTGTTACATTGTATGAAATTGAGAAGAAAAGGATAAGCCTTACCCAGATAAAGGCGGTTTTTGAGCTGCATATTTCTGCAATGCTGGGGTTTTCTCCCGACCTTACGGTGTGCAGGAATTGTATGTGCTATGAACACGAGCAGATGTTCTTCGACCCGGAGGAAAGCTGTATTTACTGCGGCGACTGTGTTCCGGAGGAGAAGGGAGAGCTTGCGCCGCTGTCCCCTGATTTGCTTTATGCTATGCGGTTTATTCTGTATTCCGATACCGACAGGATTTACAGATTTACTCTTACAGAAGCGCCCCTTGCAGCCCTTTCCAGTATCTGCGAGGACTACCTTTTAAGGCAGCTTGACAGGTCCTTTAAAAGCCTTGATTACTATAATTCGATTAAACTATGATCAGAGATATATGTTCATATTGTTTCACAAAATGAACATATTACCGAAAGGAAAATAAAATGAATTCACAATACAAAAAGCTTGAGCTGGATAAAATACTTGAGCTGTTAAGCGCTGAGGCGTGGAGTGATATTGCAAAGGAAAATGTCCTTAAAATCATGCCCTCATACGACATAGACGAGATTAAAACCGAGCTTGCGAAAACGGACGAAGCCTTTGTTTTTGCAAGTAAATACGGCACGCCCCGTTTTTACAATGTAAAGGACGTTGCCTTTAGCGCAGGACGAGCAAGTCAGGGAGCAACTCTCTCTTTGCGGGAGCTGCTTGATATTGGGCTTGTTCTCCGTGAAATAGGCGGGCTTGTGTCCTGGTACGACCAGTGCGGCGGTGTGGAAAACAGCCTGCACGAGTATTTCGCACAGCTTACTCCCAACAAATCCCTTGAAACTACTATAACAAACGCAATTATTTCCGAGGAGGAGCTTTCCGACGGTGCAAGCCCCGAGCTTGCCCGTATAAGAAAAGCAATAGCCCGCAGAAGCGCAGGTATCAAGGAGCAGCTGGACAAGCTTATTAAGAGCCAGACCAATCAGAAATATTTGCAGGAAAACCTTGTTACACAGCGTGACGGCAGATATGTAGT
>JBJERK010000088.1:0-4398 GCA_051882255.1 Ruminiclostridium sp. | reverse complement strand
TAGCCGAAATGTCCAATCTTACTGTTGAGGAAGTAAAGGAGCTTATCAAGAAGCGCTCGGCTTGATGAATAATCTGTACGAAAGTTAGCAGTATAAAATAATCCCCTTATAGCAGATACCCGAAAAATTCGGGACTGCAATAAGGGGAAATTTTTATGCAAAAAATTTTAAACAAATTTATTTATTCTTTACCTTACCATGATTTCAGATTTAACAAATATGGATTACATTATAATGTATAGCTTCCTACACGGAAAATTTCTGATGATAATTATGCAGAGAAATGGAGCATTTGAGATGAAGAATATCAATAACAAAAGTATAGCTGCGATTATTGCAGCAGCAATACTTACGGCGGCATTGTCCGGTTGTGGCAACAGCTCTGTCGGCGCAGGGGAAAATGCACAAATGGCGGGTGTCACCGAAAACACTTCAAAGCCTGAAAACACGGCAAGCAAGGAAGCTGCGGAAACAAGCTTAACTGAGAGCAGCACTGCAACCAATAACGCCCAAGACGCTTCTCGCGAAGCAAGCGCCGATGTCTTCTGCTTCGAGTTTTCAATCGACAATGAAACCTACAAATTTCCTTTTAAGTATGCCGATATGGAAAAGAACGGCTGGAAATACAAAAAGGACGGGGGTACGGAAATTGTAAAGGCTAATCAGTACCTTATCGGACCCAGGGTTGAAAAGGACGACCTTTCAATGACCGTTCAGCCTCTTAACCTCACCGACAGCGACATAACCGCCAGCGAAGCCAATATCGGAAAAGTGGTTCTTGACAGCTATTATATCAAGCCGGAAGCTCACCTTGTAAAATACGGCGATATTACTCTTGGCGCATCCACAATGGACGATGTAATTTCGGCGTTTGGAGAGCCTTCCTCAACCTATGAAAGCGAAAAAGCTCCCACGATTACATATAAAAAGGAAACATACGCAACCGTGAAATTCTGCTTTGACAACACCAAGGGCGGAGTACTTGATAAAATTGAAATTCAGAATTTTTATGAAAATTGATTTTTCTTATAAAAAGCAGACGGAGCAGCTTTGTTCCGTCTGTTTTTTTGCATTTTGCAGCAGGTCGTTGTCAATGCGATATTATCCCGCCCTGTCGATTATTACCGCAATCTCGCAAAGCCTTTCTGCGGTAGATGATATAAGCTCCGGATTTGCAGCCGCGAAGTCGTTATGACCCTCGTAAATCTCATTTGTTTTACCTGAATTTTAAAGAACTGCGCTTTCTTATTTGACATTTCTTCTTTATACTTGAATTGTACCGAATGGATACAACAAGAATGGAAAAGGAGAACTAAAATGACAAAAGCAAAGAAAATCGTAGCCTCTCTCTGCGCCATGGCGGCGCTTGTTACAGCAGGCTCAACAGGACTTGCGGTATCGGCTGCAAATACTGCCTCGGCAAAGACAACTGCTGCAAAAGCAGGCTATAACGGAACTCTTCCCAAGTATATCTTTATGTTTATCGGCGACGGAATGAGCTTCCCTCAGACCCAGATTACAGCAGACTATTACAGCGCCCTTGCAGACACCAACAACAACGATATTTTAGAAGCAAACAAGCGCCTTAATTTTATGGCGTTCCCCGTTGTAGGCTCAGCAAACACCTACGACAGCAGCTCCTTCTGCCCCGACAGCGCTTCAACCGCAACCTCTCTTTCTACAGGCCACAAGACCTACAGCGGCACAATCAATATGGACGAAACCTTTACTACCGAATATGAAACAATTACCGAAAAGCTTAAGGAGCAGTTAGGCTACAAAATCGGTATTGTATCTACCGTAAACCTTAACCACGCAACCCCCGCAGCTTACTATGCACATCAGGCAAGCAGAAACAGCTACTATGAAATAGGACTTGAAATGGTTGAAAGCGATTTCGATTATTTTGCAGGCGGCGGACTTAAAAAGCCTACAGGCGCTAACGGCGACCAGACAAGCGTTTATGAGCTTGCAGAAAAGGCGGGCTATAACGTAATCATGACCTACGAGGAGGCGGAAGCCTTAAAGCCGGAAGACGGAAAGTCTATTCTTATTGCAGAAACCCTTGCAGACAGCGACGCTATGTCCTACAACAACGATAAGAAAAAGGGCGAATGGGCGCTTTCGGATTACGTTGAAAAGGGCATTGAAATGCTGGATAACGAAACAGGCTTCTTTATGATGGTTGAGGGCGGAAAGATTGACTGGGCTTGCCATGCAAACGACGCAAAATCCACAATTTCCGATACTGTTGCACTTGCAAACGGCGTAAAGGAAGCTCTTGAATTCTACAAGAAGCACCCCGATGAAACACTTATTATAGTAACAGGCGACCACGAAACAGGCGGTCTTACAATCGGCTACGCAGGAACAGACTATGATACATACCTTACAAACCTTAAGAACCAGAAGCTTTCCTACGCAAAGTTTGACAGCGATTATGTGACAAAGTACAAGGAAAATAATTCCTCCTTCAAGACTGTTCTCAGAGACGTAAAGAAGCTCTTCGGTCTTATGACTGCCGACGATAAGGACGCAGACAAGAACCCAAATCTTGTACTTACCGACTACGAATACAACAAGCTTAAAGCCGCTTATGACAAGACAATGAGCGGAGAGGCGGTTGAAACTCAGGAGGAATACCTGCTCTACGGAAGCTATGAGCCTCTTACGGTAACAATCACCCACCTTATCAACAACAAGTCCGGCGTAAACTTCGCTTCCTACGCGCACACAGGACTTCCAGTTGCAGTATACGCTAAGGGCGCAGGCGCAGATTTATTTGAAGGCTACTACGACAACACAAAAATCTACGACAATCTTGCTGCACTTACAGGCGTAAAGTAAACCAAAAACCATCCTTAAATCATACAATTCTCCGCAGTTCCTCCGCTGTTTTGCAGCGGGGGAATTTGCACAATAACGAGGTAAATATGCAGAAAAATATAAAGAAAAAAATACGTTATTACGCTCCTGTTCTTGTGGCAGTCGCTGCGATTATCGTGCTTATGTTTATCCCGACGGGCTACGAAAACAGGACTATCTATCAGCAAACCGAGCGCGTCAGCGCAAGGGTAATTTCCACCGACGACAGCATGATTATAGACACGGGGCTTATCCGTTCCGGGGAGCAGAGCTGCGAGATAGAGTTTCTTGAAGGCACATTCAAGGGTCAGACAAGCACAGCGGTGAATATGCTGTCCGGCTCTCTTGAAACGGACAAGCTTTTTACGCCTGGGGATACTGCTTACGTCCGCATAAGCAGCCGTGACGGAGAAATTCTTTCCGTCTCTATTACCGACCATTACCGCTTACCATGGGAACTTCTGCTTGTGGGGATATTTGTAGCCGCTCTTATTCTTTTTGCAGGACAGACAGGACTTCGGGCGGTGCTGTCCTTTATACTTACGATACTGATGATATGGAAAATCGTTGTTCCGCTGTATCTCGGCGGTGTTTCGCCTATAATTTCGGGAATAGGCATAACTGCTCTTTTGTCCGTAATAATCGTTTCTCTTGTTTACGGCTTTGACAGGCGGGCGGCTGCTTCCTCCCTCGGGATAATTATAGGACTTGGCTTTACAGCGGCGTTAGGCGCAGTTTTCACCCGCCTTATGAACATTCACGGCGCAGTTATGAGCGGCTCGGAAAGTCTGCTGTACTGCGGTTTTCAGGATTTGAACCTTACCGAAATATTTATGGCGGCGATATTTATAGGCTCATCGGGAGCTATGATGGATTTAGCTGTTGATATAACCTCTGCGGTTGACGAGGTTATAAGAAAAAAGCCGGATATTACCCCCTGGGAAGCGGTAAAATCGGGTATAACGGTAGGCAGAGCCGCTATGGGCACAATAACAACAACCCTGCTTCTCGCCTACTCGGGAAGCTGTATTGCCCAGCTTATGGTGTTTATGGCGCAGGGAACTCCGCTGGACTGCATACTGAACTACAAATATATAGCCGCAGAGCTTATACATACAGTAGCGGGAAGCTTCGGAATAGTAGCTGTTGCGCCTGTTACCGCCCTTGCGGCAGGCTTTCTGCTTGCGGGGAAGAGCGAGAAAGCATGAAACAAGGTCTGTGAGTTTTTGGCGTATTTCATACTAATACTAAAAACCATTTAAACTCAGGAAATCTTTGCAAAAATCCGGTACCGCTACCGTCTTTCTGCAAATCTTTTCCTTCGTTCAAATGGTTATTAGTATAAGATATTAGCAGCGGAAGCTGAAAGGAATTTAAAGAATGTTCTCTGCTCCGCATTGAAAAAGGAGGGTTAGTCGGTTACTCCTTCCGAAAACTATTTGATACCGCCCGTTGCCTTAAGGCAAAAACGAATCGGCTGCAGAAGCGCTGTCGATTTCACAGGAATGATAAGGGATAATTTGTCTGAATCGG
>JBJERK010000087.1:0-4416 GCA_051882255.1 Ruminiclostridium sp. | reverse complement strand
AAGCCTTTATTTAAGATTAACGAGGGTTAATCTTAAATAAGCGCTTTGCGCTTAAGGTTATGGGACGGAATATCTGCCGCCGGCAGAAAGCTTTTATAAGCCTTGATTTTTTTATATTCTTCTCCGCCTTTATAACCGGAAAAATTTATAAAGGAGGAATAGCTATGCTTTCTTTCTTCAATCGGATGAAATCTAAAAAAGGATTTACTTTGATTGAGATGATTGTAGTTCTTGCAATCATAGGCGTTCTTATTGCTATGGTTTTACCCGCTCTGACCTCAAGCAATAAGGACAAAATCGGCGCAGGTCTCGCAAAGGACTTTTTCTACCGTGTACAGGACGTTATGTGCGACGTGAAAATTTCCGACAAGGACGCTTTCTCCGGCTCTACCTTCAGCGGAGACAGCGAGGTAGTATTTTACGCTGACATTGACGTTCAGGGCACAGTAACAGAAACGGGAATTTTAAGGAATACGAATAATACCAACCCTATTCTTAAGCTTACCGCTCCCTACGTCAGATCCAACACCTCGGTATACGACGAAGCTTTTTTAAAGGCCTTCAATAAATTCAGCGACAGCGCCGAGAAGTACGTTACCCAGCAGAACGAAATGATAGGTACGCTGTATGCGGTTGTTGACAAGAACTTTGCCGTACAGGCTGCCTACTGGTGCGATATGTCCGGTGCTGAAATGACCTCTGCTACTACCACAGAGCTTACACTTGAGGACGACAATATCCTTTTCTCGGGATATTATTGCTGCGCTTACCCGACCCAGCTCTCTATTGCGGGTAAGGAGATGTACAAGTATACATAATGAAAGAAGCCGCATTATTGCGGCTTTCAGGCTGTCGATAAACCGCCATCTGCGTCTGTCAACTCGTCATCGCTTTGTATGGCGGCATCCGTGCCGCCTTTGGGCGACGACTTAGCAGCATCCTGCTGCTCCATAACGGCAGGCACAAAGCCTAGCCGTTATGCGGTTTCCTAGCATCTGACGATTTCTCGCCACCCTGAAACATAGCTTTTTTATCGCGCTGAACACCGCTACTATGCGGTTTTTTTTAAGAAAGCAAAATTAAATTGACTAAAAACAAGCTTGGGGAAGAAATATGAAAAATAAACTTAATAAACTTAAGGGAAAGCGGGGCTTTACTCTTGTTGAGCTGATTGTTGTAATTGCGATAGTCGGAGTACTTGCCGCCGTGCTTATCCCTGTTATGATTGGCTACTCGACGCAGGCAAGAATAACCTCGATGAACAGTACCGCCGCTAAGATAAAGGACACAATATCTACCTTCCTCACAACGGCGTACACCGAGGGCTACGGAATAAAGCCTGCGGACGGAAACTACTGTGAGGGAGAAATAGTGGTAAACGGCGGCGTCTGGACGGTTACAATAACCGACGGCGTGCCTGCAACGGTTTTTTACGCTAAGACCGTTTCCTGGCAGGGCACAGGCTCGGGTCAGACAGCAGACCCGAAAAATACGACCTGCGCAGAGCAGCTTCTCGCTATAACCCTTGCCGACTCCCTGCCCGACTTAGTTACCGCAAAGATAGGCTTCCGCCTTGAGGACGGACATTGCAGCGCCTGCTACTACACAGGCGAAACAAACGGTACTGTTACCGCTCCTCCCTTTGCTGCAGGCGGCTGGAGCGCGCCGACTTTCGCATGGAACGGAAGCGTAGGCGGTATTTCCACAGAGGGCTATATCGTGGGAACTGCGCCAGTTGTGGCTTTGAACTGATATTTTAAGAAAGTCCGGAGAAATTTTTCCGGACTTTTTTATACTAATAACCGTTTGAATGAAGGAAAAGATTTGCAGAAAGACGGTGCCGGATTTTTGCAAAGATTTCCTGAGTTTAAATGGTTTTTAGTATTAGTTATTCTTTTTTCAATATTCATTTCTTGTCGAAAAGGCTTTTTTGACAAGCTAACGCCCCGAATAAACATCGGGGCGTTTACTATGTATGTTATTTCTCGTTCTTCTTCCGTTCAAGTCCTGCAAGAATTTCGTCAATGCTGTAGCTGCTTTCGGAGTCGTCCTCTAAAAGTGCGTCAAGGCGGGGGATTGAGGTGGTGGTGGAGCTGCGCTTGGGTGTGTACTGCTTGACCTGCTCCTCCTGCTGAAGCTTAAGGGAGGGGCGGGAGGGGCGTTCGGGAGAACGGAACTCGGGCTTAAATTCGGGCTTTGGCGGCTGAGCGGCGGGTCTTGCGGCTTTTGCGGGGGAATCGGGCTGAGCCTTGCGGGGAGCAGCAGCGGTATTTGCGGCGGCTGCTGCGGCTTCAAGCCGCTCTGCCTCCTCCTGCGCCTTTTCTGCGGCAATAACGCTTCCACGGGTTTTCTGTATGTCCTTTACGGTCTGCTCCCGAAGCTTATTCATTTGTGCAAGCTCGTGCTCTGCCTTGGTTGCGGCGATAGCCTCGTTAAGCTTTTTCTGGGAAAGGGGCATTCTCGTATCTCTGCCTCTCTGAGGCTCTCTCGGGCGCTTAGGAGCGGAGAAAAGCGGGGTTTCCGGCTCTCTTGAAATCTCCAGCACGTCGGTGCGCTCAACAGAGGCGTTTTTACGCACCTGAGCGTCGTACAGACCGATACTGTCATCCAGGGAGTCCTCCTCGGGCGCGGGAAGGGTCTGCTTCCTGCGGGGAGAACGCCTTGCGGCGGACTCGGGGGAGTAGGTGGGGACTTCAAGCTGCTTTTTAACCGTTTCAATTTCGGGCTGGGGCATAATTTTTCCGATAAACTTTGAAAGCTCGGTTATTATGATAACCAGACAGGGCAGAACTGCCACAGTAAGAGTTCCTAAAGGAGAAACTGCGAAGCTGATGACCTGCCCCCAGAAATCCGAATAGCTAAGCCCCTTCGCCACAATCTGGCTCTGGGAGAGGGTTATCTCGCTGTTGTTTTCGGTGAGGGCGACGAAGCTGTAAACCCCGTCGTATAGCTCGCTGTTAAGTATTTCCGCAAGGGCGGGCTTGTTATTTTCAAGGTTGATGATGACGAAATTGCCGGGCTGGATTTCCGATGGGGGAACCTGATAGGCGAAAAGGGCGGTTCCGTTTTTAAGCTCGAAGGCGTCGGTCTTGACGATATAGATATTTGCGCCGAATATGTTCGGAACGCCTCCGCCGATTGAGCAGGCGGCTGCAATAACGCCGAGAACTATTGCTAAAACAAGAAAAATTCCGCACAGCACGCGGGTTATTATCTGAAAAGTTTTGCTTTTTAGATTCATTTTTTACTGCCTCTCTTGACAAAAAGAAAAAACTGAGTATAATATATTAAGTAATGCTTATTCTGTCTGATACTATTTTAGCACAGTTCGGCATTATTTGCAATAGCTTTTCCGTATATTTTGTGCAGGCGGTGCAAGCCGCTGCCGCAGACGGAACAGGGACAAAATTTTATGCTGGTGTAGCTCAGTTGGTAGAGCAGCGCATTCGTAATGCGCAGGTCACGTGTTCGAGTCACGCCACCAGCTCCAAAAAGGTGTTAGGAATTTCCTAACACCTTTTATTCTTAAGATTTCGTAAGGTTTTATCTGATATATTGATAGCACATTATATTTATGCTATTATTACTATGGTGATAATATGAGTTCGAAGATTTTATTAGTGGAAGATGATTTGTTCTTGCGTGACGGCTTGTGCGAGATGCTTGAAAAAGAAGGCTACGGTGTTACTGCTGTATCTACTATTTTGGATGCAAGGGGTAAAATAACCAATGGCTTTAATCTTGTTATTCTTGACGTTATGCTGCCTGACGGTAATGGTTTTGATTTCTGTGCCCAAATTCGTGAAAGTGGCAACAATATTCCTATTCTATTTTTAACAGCCTGTGATGATGAAATTCAAATTGTTCGTGGTCTTGATGCAGGTGCAGACGATTACGTTACAAAGCCGTTTAAGCTTTTGGAGCTTATGTCAAGGGTTCGTGCATTGCTTCGCAGAAATGTAACTAATAACATTATTCAAAGCTCCGACCTTGCTATCGATATTAGCAATATGACGGTTAGGAGGAATGGTGAGATTATCTTTGTAACCAAAACGGAGATATGGAGAAACAAGAGCGAATCGTCTTTGTAGACTACATCCGCGTGGTGGCCTGCTTCCTTGTGATGCTGGTACACGCCAGTGAGAATTTTTATGCGGCCGACGCTTCCGGATTGGCTGGCAACGTGTCTATGTTGGCCAACGAGTCCAACAGGTTTTGGGTTGCCTTTTACGATGGTGGCGTGGCACGTACCTGCGTGCCGCTGTTCATGGTGGTTTCGGCTTTCCTGCTGGTGCCGTTGCGGCCCGGTGTGGGAATGGGGGCTTTTTATCGTCGTCGCTTCCTGCGCATTCTTCCGCCTATGATGGTGTTTTCCTTGCTGTATTGTTTCCTCCCGTTGGCGTGGGGAGGCATGAC
>JBJERK010000086.1:0-4437 GCA_051882255.1 Ruminiclostridium sp. | reverse complement strand
AGAAAAGGCAAAGGAATTTATTACCGGCGCTATCGAAAACGGACTTGACATAGGTAAAGGAAACGGACCACTCAATCATTTTTATAAACTTTAAAAAGGAAGGAAAAGAACTATGAGAGAATACAAAACCCAGATGGAGGCTGCAAAGAAAGGCATAATCACTCCCGAAATGAAAACCGTAGCAGAGAAGGAACGGCTTGACCCGGAGGTTATCCGTGAAAGAGTTGCAAGAGGCAGCGTTGCTATCCCTGCAAACATTATGCACAAATCCCTTTCCGCAGAGGGTATCGGCGAGGGACTTCGCACCAAAATCAACGTAAACTTGGGCATTTCAGGGGACTGCAAGAACTACGAAACCGAGATGAAGAAGGTTGAGCTTTCCCTTAAATTCGGTGCAGAAGCTATTATGGACTTAAGCAACTACGGAAAGACCAACACCTTCCGCCGTGAGCTTATCGAAAAATCCTCCGCTATGATAGGAACAGTTCCTATGTACGACGCAATCGGCTATCTTGAAAAGGATTTGCTTGAAATTACAGCACAAGACTTTCTGCGTGTTGTCCGTGCCCACGCAGAAGAGGGCGTTGACTTCATGACAATCCACGCAGGCATAAACCGCCGTGCTGTGGAGGCTTTCCGCCGTGACAAGAGAAAGATGAATATTGTTTCAAGAGGCGGCTCTCTTTTGTTTGCATGGATGATGATGACAGGCAACGAAAACCCCTTCTACGAATACTATGACGAGGTTCTTGAAATCCTCCGTGAATATGACGTTACAATAAGCCTTGGCGACGCACTCCGTCCCGGCTGTATAGACGACAGCACCGACGGCGGACAGATTTCCGAGCTTATCGAGCTTGGCGCTCTTACGGAGCGTGCCTGGGCAAAGGACGTTCAGGTTATGGTTGAGGGTCCCGGGCACATGGCTATGAACGAAATCGAGGCTAATATGAAGCTGCAGAAGCGTATCTGTCACAATGCGCCCTTCTACGTTTTAGGACCGCTGGTAACGGATATTGCTCCCGGCTACGACCATATCACCTCTGCAATAGGCGGAGCAATTGCCGCCGCAAGCGGCGCAGATTTCCTCTGCTATGTAACTCCTGCCGAGCATCTGCGCCTGCCCGACCTTAACGACGTTAAGGAAGGTATTATCGCCAGCAGAATTGCCGCCCACGCAGCGGATATTGCCAAGGGAATACCCTACGCAAGGGATATAGATAACCAGATGGCAGAAGCCCGCCATGCAGTTGACTGGGACAAGATGTTCGAGCTTGCAATTGACGGAGAAAAGGCGAGGGCTTACTTTGAAAGCACTCCTCCCGCAGACCGCCACACCTGCTCTATGTGCGGAAAAATGTGCGCTGTAAGAACTACAAATATGATTTTAGAGGGCAAGAAAGTAGAGTTTTGTTCGGAAAAGTAAGAACAGAACGCCGATGATTTATTGAATTTCAGGGCAAATGCCCTGAAAATATACCGCCGCACGGGGAGCACCGCTGCGGTGTGATTTCAGCGAGGGAATCCGTGTTTCGGAGTGAGAGGGCGCAATCGAGCGCCGACCGACCGATACTGCAAAGCATTATCGGAAAAGTCCTGCGGACCCGCTGAAAAGACCTGTCCGCAGGTTCTGAAAGGACGGTCATTATGAAAAACACAAACATCAGAAAGCTTGCAATCGCAGCGGTACTTACCGCAATAGCAGTAGTCGGCTCAGCCTTTGTAATCCCGATAGGAGCTTCAAAATGCTGCCCCGTACAGCACCTTGTAAACATTCTTGCAGGCGTTTATTTAGGTCCCTGGTACTCTTTGGGCGCAGCTTTCTGTGCCAGCCTTATCCGCAACATCTTAGGCACGGGAACGCTTCTTGCCTTTCCCGGCTCAATGTGCGGCGCATTCCTCTGCGGCGCGGTTTACCACCTTATCTGCAAAAAGGGCGTACTTAAGAAAATCCGTCTGCCTCTTGCCTACTGCGGCGAGCTTTTCGGAACCTCGGTAATCGGCGGAATGTTGTCCTTCCCGATTGCCGCATTTCTCCTTGGAAAGGAAGCGGCTCTCCTTACCTACGTTTTCCCCTTCTTCGTTTCAAGCTGCGGCGGCACAATAATTGCAGCCATACTTGTAACTGCTATGAAGCGGGTAAAGGTGTTTGACGAGTTCCTCGGAAACACCCCTTCGGGAGCCGAAAAGACCTGACTTTACTATGAAATTATCTGCCGGTTTTATCGAAACAATCGCATCTTCGGTGACTGCACTAAGAGAAAAAAAGCCTTTAATTCACTGCATTTCCAACTACGTCACCGCAGGAGATACAGCTAATATTCTTCTTGGTGCAGGAGCATCTCCCGTTATGGCGGACTGCTCCCGGGAGGTCGCCGAAATTACAGCCGCCGCTGACGCTCTGCTTATAAACCTCGGAACAATCAGCGAAAGCCGCCTGTCAGCTATGCTTATTGCAGGAAAAGCGGCTAATAAAAAGAATATTCCCGTTATTCTTGACCCTGTAGGTGCAGGCGCTTCCGCTTTCCGAAGAGAGGCGATTGAACGGCTGTTTTCGGAGGTTAAAATCTCCGCAGTCCGTGGAAATCTCTCGGAAATCTCCGTTATCGCAGGCTTTTCTGCGGGAGAGCAGGGCGTTGACGCGGGAAAAAGCTCCGTATCCGCCGAAGAAGCGGCAGCTATTGCCGCAAAAAAGCGGGGCTGTATCTGCGCAGCAACAGGAAAATACGATATTGTATCGGACGGCAGTAAGACCTTCCGCCTTGAAAACGGAACGGAAATGCTGTCTGAAATTACGGGGGCAGGCTGTATGACCTCCGCCCTCTGCGCAGCTTATTCCGCCGCTTCCGACCCATTTACGGGAACAATTCTCGGAATTGCGGCAATGGGAATCTGCGGCGAGCTTTCCGCCGGAAAGTGCAGCGGCGCAGGCTCCTTCCGAACAGGAATCTTTGACGAAATTTCCGCTCTTACAGCCAAAACAACAGCCGAAAGGATAAGGATATATGAAGCTTAAACCCGACTATTCGCTATATCTCTGCACAGACAGCGCCCTTATGTCCTGCAAAACCGTTGAGGAATCGGTGGAGAAGGCTATTATCGGCGGCTGTACCGTTGTTCAGCTGAGAGAAAAGAACTGCTCATCACGGGAGCTTTTTGAGCTGGCGTTAAGGGTAAAAAAGGTTACCGACAGCTACAAAATCCCCCTTATCATAAACGACAGGCTTGACATCTGCCTTGCCGCCGACGCCGACGGCGTTCATCTCGGACAGCAGGATTTGCCCTGCGCCGAAGCAAGAAAAATTCTCGGCAAGGACAAAATTATTGGCGTTTCGGCAGCCCTGCCCGAGGAAGCGGCGGCGGCAGAAGCGGCGGGAGCAGATTATCTCGGTGTAGGCGCAGTTTTCGCCACCTCCACCAAAACCAACACCCGCCCCGTAACGGCGGAAACCATTCGTGCGATAAGAGCCGCTGTTTCAATCCCCTTTGTGGTTATCGGCGGGGTAAACCAAAGCAACATTTCCTCCCTTTACGGGCTTGGAATTAACGGTGCGGCAGTAATCTCCGCTGTTATCGCCCAGCCCGACATAACCGAAGCCGCACGGCAGATGAAGGCGGCAGTAAAGGGGCTATGATGACAGATTTTGAGATTTTTAAAGCCGCTTTTCCGAAGCTCAGCCTTTGCGAAAGCGCCTTTTCCGCCCTTACCGAGGGCTGTTATGCAGTCCGCAAAACCGGCGGCTCAGGGCTTATAAAGGACAACAAAATTGCCCTTATCGCAGTTGCTCCCGAGTTTCAGAGAAAGGGTACAGGCACTGCGATTTTTCGTGAATGTGCAGAAATTGCCCGCAAAAACGGCTACAAAAGCGTTGATTTAGGCGGCGGTCTTTTCTCCGGTGCAGTAAGCGAAAGCGCCGATTTTTTCAGGAAAATGGGCTTTGAAACGGGCGGCGAATTTACGGAAATGGAGCTTTCTCTGACGGATTTTGCCGCACCCGAAATCCCTGTTCCCGAAAATGTAAGCTTCGGCTTTTTTGAGGGCGATATGAATGAACTGAAAAAGGCGGTTGCCGAGGTTGACGAGGAATGGGTGCAGTATTTCGGTTATGAGCCTGTTTTCTGCGGCTTTGCTGACGGAAAAATTGCGGGATTTTGCATTGTTGGCGATAATGAAACCTGCCTTCTTTCCGACGGAAAAAGCAGGATAGGCAGTATCGGCTGTGTTGGCGTTGTTCCCGAATTTCGCCGTAACGGGATAGGGCTGAAAATGGTTGCGCTTGCGGCGGAGGAGCTTAAAAAGCGGGGCTGTGATAAGGCGTTTATCCATTTTACACACCTTGACCGCTGGTACGGGAAGCTTGGAGCAAGGACGTTTCTGCGGTTCTTTACGGTGAATGAGGTTGAGATATAATATCAGTATGACTTGTTTCCTGCGAC
>JBJERK010000085.1:0-4442 GCA_051882255.1 Ruminiclostridium sp. | reverse complement strand
AAGTATGTCAAAGGCAACCTTTATTGGCTTTGCCTTTTTATAGGGTCGGTCGTCGGCGATAAGGGAATCGTAAATATCCATAATCGTTAACATTCTGGTCATTACGTCCAGCTTGTCAGCTCCTATTCCGTTAGGATAGCCCTTTGCGTTCAGCAGCTCGTGGTGATTTGCCGCCATAGCTCTTACGTTACTGAAATCCCTGCCAAAATGCATGTGCTGAAGTATTTTATCCGTGTAAACAACGTGGCTCTGCATTATCTGCCGCTCGTCCTGTGAAAGCGTTCCTGCGTTTATGTGCAGGTCATCTGCTTCCTCCTTTGTTATAAAAGGGGTTTCCTTTCCGTCGGGGGAACGGTAAACCGAAGCGCACATTCGGTCGATCGCCGCCCATTCCTCCGCCTCCAGCCGCTTTCCGCAGTTGTACAGACCCAGCTTGTCAAGAAACGCCTGTATCCGGTCAATCTGCTCCTGCGCCTCCTCCTCTGGCTTTGCGCCTGTAAGGGCGTCGTTTTGCAGCCGCAGGCTTATTATCTCCAGCCGTGAGCGCAGCGGCTCCTCCCTGTGTCCCAGCTTTGTAGGCTTGTCCATAACCTCAAGTGGAACGTCCATTTTTCCTATATCGTGAAGCATTGCTGCAAGGTAAAGCTGATTCCTGTCCTTTTCCGAGAAATGCAGTCCCGTTTTTTTCTCCCTGTACTTAAGATTTATATAGTCCAGCATTTCTATGCAGCGCCTTGCTACGTTCTTGGTATGATTGGCGTTATAGGGAGTTCTGCCCTCTATAGCCTCCGCCATGCAATCCGCCATTGAAAAGAGCATTTTCTGCATATCGTCAGCACGCTTTTTCTGAAGCTCCACATAGCGCAGCAGAAGATAAACCAGAAACTCCACAGCTGCTCCGACAGGTATGTACAAAACGGACAGCCTTACGCTTGTGAGGCTGAAGAAGGCAAATGCACATAAAGGATAACCAAGGACAATTCCCGCCATAGAAAGTATTCCGGTAAGAAGACTGCTTTTCCTCATTATAACAGCGAACAGCGCCGCAAACGCCGCCGTAAGCAGCAGCTCTGCCCACAAGGGTGCAGATTTAATCAGCCGCCCTTCAATAAAGGCGTGAATAGCATTTGCGTGGCACTCCACACCGTACATTTCGGTTGACCGGTCTATCGGCACCTTGTAGGAGTCCAGCATTCCCTCCTCGTGGGCGCCAACAAGCACCACGCAGTCCTTGAAATAGCCTGCGGGGATTTCCCCCGACAGCACCATTGACATAGGAATGGTTTCAAATTCCCCCGGATTTCCCGTGTAGCGTATCTCCGCAGTCCCCGGCAAATCCGACAGCGCCGCTTCTCCCCTTACCTTCTCCGCAATCAGGTATGCAAAGCTCTTGCAGGCTTTCCCCTCGTATTCCGTGCGGGTGTATACTCTGCGAACGTAGCCGTCGTCGTCAAGGATTATGTTGGTAAAGCCCGACTGGCAGACCCTGCTCAGCTCCTCATAGGCGGTTATTTCATCACCGATAAACGTCTCCACAGCATAGCTGCCTCCGGAACGCACAACCCGTGAGTCGGCTTCAAGCTTTGAGGCAAGAACCACGTTTCCCGCCTCTTCTGCGGCTTTCGCAAGCCTCATATCGCTTTGTGAGCTGTTGGTGCCCGAAAAAATAACGTCCATGCCGATTACAAGGGGCTTAGCGTCGGGAACGGAATTGAGCCTTTCGATAAGCTCCGCAAAATAGGACCTGTCCCACTCGGAGTAGGGACCCAGCTTACCTAAGGTGGTTTCGTCTATGGCGATTATTTTTATGTTGTCGGGAATGACTCCCGCCTGCTGATACAGCTCGTCCTCGGCGATAGCTTCAAGCTCCGAGGGAAACCGGGCTGCCGCCATAAGCGTCACCACAAGGGTCAGCAGGATAACTGGCAGAATACTGAAAATATTACGGGATTTACTTTCCTTTTTCACGGGCTTTCCTCTCTTTTCTTGATTTTTAAGCGCATATCCGACCTATGCCTGCGCAGGAAAGCTACTGCGCTATGCTATATTTTATTATTATATCACATTTTTATCATTTTGTACAGCAGCAAGTAAAAGCGGGCTGCCGCCCTGTTTTCAGCCCATTTCTTCACTTAAGCGACCTCAGGTACACCGACAAAAGCTCCAGCGCCGTTTCCTGCTGTTTCTGGGTGCATTTATCAAGCTCTTCGAAAAGCTCCGCCTTTTTCGCCGAAAGGCTTGGATTGCTTTCGGTCAGTACTGCGTCCGGCGTGATATGCAGCGCCTCGCATATTTTCAGAACGGTTTCTATCCGCATATTCACCGTCCCCCGCTCAATATCCGCATAGGTTCTGTCGGAGAGATTTGCCGCCTCCGCCACCTCGCTCTGGGTAAGCCCCGCCTTTTTGCGCACCGCAAGAAGCTTGTTTCCTATGGCTCTGAAATCAAAAATAAGCATTTTAGTTCCTCCTGTTGCAGTTATATAAGAATTATACTTCCTGTTTTGCTTGACAAATAGGAAGTATAGTAGTATAATTATAGGAGCGATAGTTCCTATATAAACACAAAATACTCAGGAGGACAAAAAATGAAGGCTAAAAAAATTACTGTAATACTATGCTTATGGACTGTACTGCTTGCTTGTTCGGGCTGCGGAGGAAAGAAACAAAGCAATACGGAAGCAAACAATGTAACATCACAGGTTTCATCGGCTGCCACTTCAACAGCAATCAGCGATACGGCTGGAGATAGCTCTGAAGCAGAAGAGCAGCACACAACAGAAACGGCGGCAGAAGAAATCACAGAGGAAGCAACCGATACAGCGGAAATAACGGAATCAGCCGGGCAGGAAACAACCGAACCGGCAAAAACGGCTGAAACTGAGGCACAGGATGTGATACGCCCCGAGTTCAAGGAGTCGGTGGATAGCTATGAAGCCTTTTTTGACGAGTATTGCAGTTTCATGAAAAAATACTCTGAAAACCCGGATGATTTAAGTCTGCTTAGCGACTATACGAATTTCCTTAAGCAATACGCAGAAACAATGGAAAAGCTTGAAGCGCTGGACTCTCAGGAAATGAATGACGCAGAACGCAAATATTATACCGAAGCTATGCTCCGTATAAATCAGAAGCTAATCGAAGCAGCCGCTTAATCAATGCTCCCTGCACCGAAATATCCCGGTACAGGGAGTATTTCTTTGCAAAACGCCCTGCCCCATAAAAATTTTCAAAAACCTCTTGAAATCGTTTTCACAATATGCTATACTTATACTTGACAAAGCCCGAAGGGCAAAAAAGAGCAAATGCGGAAAGGAAAAGACAAGATGGATTTTAAGTTATATGAGGTTCATTTAGGTGCAGCAGATTGCGCTGTTGACTTAGGCGACGGAAGCGAGCGCGGCGAATACGTTAATCAGGACTATATCCTGAACAAGCTTGGCAGACCCCACCGTGCAATCAGCCTTATGTACTGCTACTACCCCTTGGACGAGCAGTGGCCGCAGCGGATTTCCGAGGCTATGAAGGACGCAGAAGTTTCCTTTGCCTGGGACTACCCCTACGACGACTATTTTACATACAAGGGCGGTCTTGAAGGAAATACAAAGGGCGAGCCCTTCAATTATATGCGTGAGGTAAGAGCACACGGACAGGACGTTATACTTACCCTTACCGTTGACCCACACGTTTCCGACCAGCAGCTTATTGCAATAGCAAAGGATTTAAGCACATTCGGCAGAATGCAGCTCCGCATAAACCACGAGGCAACAGGCAACTGGTTCTCCTTCAACAAGCGCTGCACCTATCAGGAGGTTGCCGATTTCTATGTGCGCTTCCATAAGATTATAAAGGAGTATGCACCTAACGTTAAGACAGTCCTCTGTATCGGCGGTATTGAAAAGCCGGACGCAGCAGAAATTGAAAAGGAAAAGGAATTTTCCGAGGCAGTAAAGGCTACCGATATATGGTCCGTTGACAAGTATATGGCGCTTCACTGGGGCTGGCCCTACGACGTTGCAGAAACGGGCGGAACCTCCCACAGCCGTTCTGCTGTAAAGGACATCTACGACCTTACAAAGAAGAGCTACCTGCGCTTCAAGGAAATAAACGGCGGCGTTTCAAAGCCTATGGTTATGAGCGAATTTAATGCAGACGGCGACGTTACAGGCGCTTACGAGCAGGCGGAAATGGTTAAGCTCTTCTGTGATATGCTGCAAAATGACAGCGAGAAATGGCTTACCGCCTTTACCTTCTACCAGTTCAGGGACAGAGGCAGACTGGGTCTTGAAATAGAAGACCCCAACAACAGCGAGGTAGGCATTGAGCAGCCCGTTCTCAAAACCTACAGAGAGCTTATCCACGACGATTTCTTCCTGCCGAAGATGACAGAAGGCAAGGAAGCGGTTCTTCCTGCAAGACTGCGCTGGGGCGGCTCAGAGGACG
>JBJERK010000084.1:0-4467 GCA_051882255.1 Ruminiclostridium sp. | reverse complement strand
CGGGATAGTCGCTTACAAGTATCAATCCGGCAAGCTTTCCATCCGCTTTGATAAAATAAGGAAATCTGTTTTCCTCTGTAAAGTAGCAGTCCAGGTATTCATACCCGTAATTGCCCTTATCATCAACATCTGTTTTTTCCCACGCCGAAAACTCATACAGATATTTTTCCAAAAGGTTCATCATTGTTTCTTTATCATCAGCTTTAGCTTGTACAATTTCCAACATAATTTCACCTCGCCATATTGTGTATCATAGGTTCGTGCAGCGCTTACTCTGCCCTTTTCGGAAGGCAGAGTAAGCGCTTTATAGGAAATTCAGCCTTAAGGCTGAATTTATCGTTATACTTTTATCTCAAAACAGCTAACGTTCGTTTTCTTGTATATTATAGCTTAATTCCCCGCAGTTGTCAAGAGCGTAAATGAAAAGCACTGCAAAAAATTGTTGACAGTTGACAGTTGACATTTATGGAGCCGCCTGCGGCGGGAATTTTTAAGGCATTCCCGCATAAATATTGTTGTGCGACCCCGCCGTCAGATTTTTGTCAGATTGTACAGAAATTTCGGTGCAAGATGACGGAAAAGATGCAATGGGGCGTGCAGCAAAGGCGGCAGCCGTTAATTGTGTGGTGTTGCCTTAAATTAATCTGCACCATTCCCTTGGGAGTAATTTTAAATCCTGACAATTCCTGCCTCGTTTGTCCACAGCATATCAGGAATTGGCATTATAGGCTATTCTTATAATATCATCAATATTCGCTTCTTCAAGCCGTATATCCTTAATTTTAGCCTGCTTTCCGATGTCGCTCATAAGCTCTGCGGCGGTTATTTCGTCCTTGCGGAAGCGGTATATAGTCTGCACACCCTCGGATTTTATTATCTCCGCCTTTGGATGTGGGATTTCATGCTCGCTGTAAAACTCCACAATAAGCTGACGGTAAGGTGCAATACGTTCAGAAATATCGTCAAGAGAACCGTCCTCAACGATAACCCCGTTGTTAATAATGATGATACGCTTGCAAAGCTCCTGTATATCGCCCAGGTCGTGAGTGGTGAGGATAACCGTAGTCTGACGCTGTGCATTTATCTCCTTGATAAAGCGGCGTATTGCATGCTTTGCGTCAACGTCAAGTCCGATTGTGGGCTCGTCAAGGAAAAGCACATCAGGAGAATGGAGCATTGCCGCTGCAAGGTCGCCTCTCATGCGCTGACCAAGGGAAAGCTGACGGACCGGAGTATCGATAATGCTGCTTATGTTCAGTATATCGTCCATCATTTTCATATTGTGGTTAAAGGTTTCGTCGTCCACATTGTATATGCGGCGAAGCAGCTCGAAGCTCTCGCCGAGGCGCAGATCCCAGTAAAGCTGGGTGCGCTGACCGAATACAACGCCAAGCTTCTTTACAACGGATTTTCTGTCCTTTTCGGGGGAAATACCGTTGATAAGAATTTCGCCCGAGGTGGGTGAAAGTATGCCCGACATCATTTTTACAGTAGTGCTTTTTCCTGCTCCGTTGGGTCCTATGTAGCCTACAATCTCGCCCTTCTCAATGGAAAAGCTTATGTCGTTTACGGCGGTAACTATCTTTTTCTCCGCCTTGAAAAGTCCCTTAACGGCGCCCTTAAGACCCTTTTCCTTTTTTACGGTTTTAAATTGCTTTACCAGATGCTTTACTTCTATAACAGGCATATTATGTCCTCCTATCTGATTATTACGAGCCTGCGCTCTCATACTGAGCGAAGCCTGCACGGAATACACGGCAGGATATTGCAAACAGCAGGATACCTATCGCCAGTGTAATGAACGGAATACCGTAAGGAAGGGTTATCATGGAATCCTTGCCAAGAAACTCTGCTGCAGGATAGAAGCATACCCAGCTTACAGGCAGTACAAATGTGAATATTATCTGCACAACTCTCGGGTACATTGTAAGCGGATACATATTCGTGCGGTTGAATATCTCCTGCATAAAGCTTGAAATATGCATAGGGCTTTTGCTCCAGAAGGTAAGGGAGCCGAGGATAAGATATATTCCTCCCCGCAGAAATGTGGCTCCGATAACGGTGCATATCATACACAAGGTATTGTATAACGTCCAGCGGAAATCCACCGCAATACAGCCGTATATGAAAAGTATGATTCCGGGGATAAGGTCGGTTATGCCGAAGAAGTTAAGCTCGCCGAGAAGAAACTGGAACAAGGTATTCATAGGCCGCAGACGAAGCCTGTCAAGCTCGCCGTGGATTATCTGATAACCCATCCACCATGTCCTGGAGAAGAATATGACCGACAGACCGTGACTTAAAATGGATACGCCGTAGAGGAACGCAAGCTGCTTGTAGTCCCAGCCCGCAAGGTCGTTGAACTCCATTACAACAAAGCGTATCGTTGCAAAGGCTACAAGAAACTGTATCGGGTTTGATATAAGCCAGCCGATAAACGCCGCAGGATATTCAAAGCAGGACTGTATAGACAGTCTTGTCGAAAGCAGCGCCACCGACAGATAGTGTTTCAGCTTTTTCACTGTATCAGCCTCCTTGTACAAGCACACGCTTTTCAATACGCTTCTGTGCAATAATAACCATGACTGCCAGTACCGCAAGCCATATTGCCTGAACGCCTAAAGCCTGTATGCTCCGGTTTATGTCGTATTTGCCTATGAAAATGCCAAGAGGAGTCTGGAACATATAAACAAAAGGCAGGCAGTTTACAGCCGTTTGCAGCCACTCGGGAAAGAACCATATCGGTATCATTGCGCCAGAAAGCATATTGACGAAATGGTACTTTACCGAGAAAGCGGGTCCCAGGTCAATAGCAGTAAAGGCTATCATGGCAAACAGGGCGGAGAACGTCCAGTTTATGCCGTAGCCTAAAGCAAAGCTTGGGAAGAACAGCAGAAAATGCTGCATTGAAGCCGGCACAGGCAGACCGAATATTACCAGCGCCGCTAAAAAAATGGGAAGCGTGCTGCGGAAAAAGCATATCACAAGATTGCCCATATCCTCCGCAAGATACATGCCGAACAGATTTACGGGCTTTATCATATCCGTTGCTATGCTGCCGGTTTTTACTGCGTCGGATATTCTGTCCTCAACGCCCATATAGTACAGAGAGCCCATAAGCGCAGATACAACCGTGTAGGTTATCATTGAATTGCCTGTGACGCCGTGCGCCACATCCGTTCCGCCGTATGCGGCTTTCCAGAAAAAGCCTACCGAAAGCATTATAAGCGCCTGCATTATTGTGTAGGTCAGCACCTCCATACGGTAGGCAAGCATAGTCTGCATACGCAGTTTTGCAATATAAAGATAGGTTTTCATTTTTCTCCTTTTCAAATTCCGATTTTCAATCTGTTTATTTCCCCGACGAATGGGAATTAATTGCTATGAGGTTACTGAATATATCCGTTTCAACGCTTCAAACGGTATATCCTGCTTTATGTAAATTTTCAGCATTCCTTTGGGATTGATTTTATAGCCGGCTAATTCTTCTTTATGCAGGATTACTGCCTGTACCTCAATATTAATGTGGTTCTTAAATGGAATAAGCCTTACAAATACTTGTTATAAAATCATACTTTCCAATATTTTCAATCCTTCCTCCGCACTTGTCCCCAATACTTCCTGCGTCTTTTTAAAGTCACACTTCTCGTGCAGCTTGTCATGAGCCCGGAAGAACTTTTCTTTTCCGTACTTCCTGATAAACATAGCCTGCGCCTTACATGCATTTGCTCCATCATTGTCCGGCTGGTAGAAACCCTTGGAACACTTGTCTAATTCCTCACATTCATAACAACCGTCAATGCCCTTCTCCTGACAGCATGCCATATTGGGACATTTGCCCTTTTCAAAGAGTGTTCCATAGGAACAGCAATTAAATACAGAACGGCATCCTCCGCACCATTCTCCAAGAAAACAATGGTTACAAGAAAATCCGCAATATGCGGTCATATCCACACCTTTTCTTGCTTCTTTTACAAGCTCAGCCTTCCACTTGGCGCCATTCTCATTTCGTCTGTCCTTATCCGGTCCATCCACTGCAAGAGCCTTACGGTATACACGGGAATCCTCGCCGCCTATATCCTTATCCATTTTAAAGAATTCATACCCATATTTCTCATATAAGCCTATGTGATTTGTGGAAATATATATGTATTCCTTTCCCATAATTGTGGCAATACTTTCCGCATAGTCTAATAACAGTCCCAAATAACGATGACCTCTATACTGTGGAAATGTATATGCAAAACCAATCCATGGAGACAGATCCGTCGGCTGGATGTCATCCAAGGGAGCAAATGTGCAAAATGCAATCAGTTTATCCCCATCCACAAGCATTGGTACAAGTGCAGTTTCACCGACCAATCCTTTTAATTTGTTTTCTTTAAGAAGCTGATACAAATACTGTCCCGCTCCCCAATCAGATTTTCCTATTTCATTCAGCCAATATTCTTTGTTTTCTGTTGTAAA
>JBJERK010000083.1:0-4474 GCA_051882255.1 Ruminiclostridium sp. | reverse complement strand
TACGGCTCGCCATAACTCCGGGAACGCCGCAGCCTGTACCGATAAGCATAGGAATGAAGGACTTGCCGGACAGACCGAACTTGCGGAAAATTCTGTCCATTACGAAAGCAATTCTCGCCATATATCCGCAGGCTTCAAGGAATGCAAGGAAGATAAACAGCACAAGCATCTGGGGCACAAAGCCAAGAACCGCACCTACGCCTGCAACAATACCGTCAATGATAAGGCTTGACAGCCACTCAGCACAATTTACACTTTCAAGAGCATTTCCGATAAGCACAGGAATACCGGGAACCCATACGCCGTAATCCTCGGGAGCAGGAAGTCCCTCCAAAGATTCTTCAATAAGTGCATTTACGTCATAGCCGGCTTCTGCAAGGCTGTCGCCGTAGGAGCCGAGAGCCTCGTCAAAGCCGCCGAAATCCGCTTCTTCCACAGCGCTGAGAATTTCCTCGCCGCCAACAACGCCCGCCGCTTCAGCTGACTGCACCAAAGCAAGAAGCTCGTCGGTAAAAATATTTTCTTCGGCATAAACGGCGGTTGCCTCCTCATACTCGGAAACACCGATATTAAATAAGTGGAAACCGTCTCCGAAAAGTCCGTCGTTTGTCCAGTCCGTTACCCATGTGCCCACGGTAGTAACGGAGACAAAGTAAACGATAAACATAACCACCGCGAAAATCGGCAAGGCAAGAAAACGGTTTGTAACTACTCGGTCAATCTTGTCCGAAACCGTAAGACCGCCCTTATTTTTCTTTCTGAGGCAGTCCTTGATTATTCCGCCGATGTAGATATACCGCTCGTTTGTGATAATGCTTTCGCTGTCGTCCTCCATCTCCCTTTCGGCGGCTGCAATATCAGCTTCGATATGGGCTTTCTGCTCACCCGACAAGCCGAGTGTTTCAAGCACCTTTTCGTCACGCTCAAAAAGCTTTATTGCATACCAGCGCTGCTGCTCCTCGGGAATATCGTGAAGGGCGTATTCCTCTATATGTGCAATTGCATGCTCAACGCAGCCGCAGAATTTATGCTGTGGTACAGTTCTTTCTCCCGATTTTGCCGCTTCAACCGCTGCATCAGCCGCCTCGTTTATGCCTGTTCCCTTTAATGCAGAAATTTCCACTACCTTACAGCCAAGCTCCTTGGATAGCTGTTCGATACCTATTTTATCCCCGTTTTTCCGCACAACGTCCATCATATTTATGGCGCAGACAACAGGGATTCCAAGCTCCACAAGCTGGGTTGTAAGGTAGAGGTTTCTTTCGAGATTCGTGCCGTCGATTATGTTCAGAACGGCGTCGGGGCGCTCTCCGATAAGATAATTTCTAGCCACCACTTCCTCAAGTGTATAGGGCGAAAGGGAGTAAATTCCGGGCAGGTCGGTGATGATTACGTCCTTATAACCTTTAAGCTTTCCCTCTTTCTTTTCAACGGTAACTCCCGGCCAGTTGCCTACGAACTGATTTGAGCCTGTAAGGGCGTTGAAAAGGGTTGTTTTGCCTGCATTCGGATTTCCTGCAAGCGCAATTTTAATATCCATAACAATAATCCTTTCTAAAGTTAGCTAAGACTAACTCATTGTTAAAAAATAACAGAATACTTATACGGTTTCAATCATTTCTGCGTCGGCTTTACGCAGAGAAAGCTCGTAGCCACGAACTGTAACCTCAATGGGGTCGCCCAATGGTGCAACCTTACGGACATAGATTTCAGTACCCTTTGTAATACCCATATCCATAATTCTGCGCTTTACTGCGCCCTCGCCGTTCAGCTTTTTTACTGTTACGGTTGAGCCGATTTTCGCTTCCTTCAAGGTCATTTCAAACACTCCTTTACACCATAATTTTTGAAGCCATTTCCTTTGAAACAGCAACCCTTGATTCCTTAACGTTCACGATAACGTTTCCCCCGATTTCGCTTACAACCGTCACCGCACCGCCTGCCACAAAGCCTAAGCTTTCAAGAAATTTCTTGGTTTCGGGCTTTCCGCCCACTTTTCTGATAATGTTTTCTTCCCCGGGATTTGCAAATGTCAGCGGCATCATTTTTCCTCCTTATTCACTCGATAGATGTTAGTCTTGACTAACTTAATCTCAAAAATTATCGGTTAGTTCGCCCTAACCGATAATTATAATACTCCTATAAGAATTGTTTGTCAAGAGATTTTTCCAAATAATACCTGATTATGCAGTATTTTTGGTAATAAATAACATAAATATTATGTTAGCACTTGCTAACAATGTCGATTTACACAAATCGCTTACATAAATACCACTCTCCGAAATATGATACAATTACTCTGTTCCCTCATCTTCCCCGGGAAGAATTTGTCCGGGCTTGATAGTCCTGACGCGGAACACAAAATACAGCACATGGAACACCCACACGGCGCAAAGCACAATTCTTCCTATCGGAACGGCGTTCATCATAATAAATCCGACAGACATGGTAACGGTCACGATAATCATAATGCGAATCTTGGTTTTCCAGGTCATGCCCCTGCCCCTGACGTAGCTTTCAAGGTTGTTTTTATACAGCCTTGTGCCGATAAACCATTTATGCAGCCGCTTTGAGCTTTTGCCGAAGCAAAACGCCGCCAGCAGCAGGAAGGGAAACGCAGGCAGCAGAGGAAGCGCCGCTCCCAGCGCGCCAAGCCCGAGCCCAATGCAGCCGACTGTTATGTACAATATCTTCTTAATCTTCATAGCTTCTCCAATCTTCTTTTTTCCCGCTTTGTTTCGATAACGTGACGAACTGCGGATATGGGGTGAGTAAAAATCATTCTCGGTCCCGAAAACCGCATAACCTCCCGTATCTTCTCCCGCATTTCCGGCTTGTAACAATGCGCCCGACAGTTTGAGCAAAAGGTTTTCTCCGCCATAAAAGGGCATTTATCGCTCCTCTGACGGGCGTAATCCGCCAGCGCCGAACATTCGGGACACAGCGCCTTACCGCCGTGCTTTTTTCGGCAGTAAAGCCTTATCATCTCCGTCACCATCTGCTTTTCCCGTAAACGTTTCTTCTCGGTATTCATGACAATCTCCCGCTTTCAACAGAATATGTCTTGTCCGCAATACGCATTGTGGAGCTTCTGTGTGACACAAGAAGAACCGCACGTTTGTGCTTTTCTTCTGATACCGATTTCAGTATCACAGCCTCGTTAAGAACATCAAGATTACTTGTAGGCTCGTCCAGAAGCAGAAAGGGCGCATTGTGCAGGAATGCCCTCGCCACGCCAAGCCGCTGGCGCTCGCCACCCGAAAGGGTTTCGCCCAGCTCACCCACCTGCGTTTTATACCCTTGCGGCAGCGACATGATAAAATCGTGTATTGCCGCTTTTTTGCAGGCGGCTTCTATCTCCTGCCCTGTTGCGCCCGGGTTTGCAATACGCAGGTTTTCCTCGATAGTGTCGTGAAACAGATGGGTGTCCTGAGTTACAAGACTTTCGTTTCTGCGTAAGGACTCTGTATTTATTTCGCCGATATTTCTGCCTGAAACCGCAACTTCCCCGCTTTTCGTATCCCAGAAGCGCATGAACAGCCGCAGCAGCGTGGACTTACCGCTGCCGCTTTTTCCTGTAATTCCTACTATTCCTTGCTTTGGAATTTTTGCGGAAATTCCCTCTAAAACCATATCATCGCCATAAGAAAAGGAGATATTCTCCGCCGCTGCGCCGCTGAAATCAACATCGGAACAGCCATGAATTTCAGGTACAGAGGGCTGCTCATCAAGAATATCCAGCACCCTGTCCGCCGCCGCAAAGGTCTGCTGTAAGCCGCCTCCGAGATTTGCAAGAGCTATGGCAGGTCCGAAAGAGGAAAACAGCGCAGCAGTCGGAATAAGCACGCCGTCAAAGCCAACAGTCCCCGCCGAATAAAGCATCCCTGCCGCCGCAAGCATTATCAGCGGGAAAATTACCAATGCGGCAGTAGTTATTGCAGAATTTATTCCCTCGCTGCGTTTCAGTCGGCTTTCCTTTTCGGAAAGGCGCTCGGTTCTGCGCTTTATTTCGGAAATACGCTGATTTCCCATGCCGTACTGAATAACCTCGGAGATACCGTACAGGGTTTCCAGCACAAAACTGCTGAGATTTCCGCTTTCCTTTCGGAATTCCTCTGCGTTTCTGCCGCAGCTTTTCGATATAATTACCGGAACGACCGCTCCCACAAACAGGTATGCCGCCGCTGCAACTGCACCCAAAAACGCATGGTAACTGCCTATAAATAATACCATAATAACGGACATTACAACAGCTATCATTATGGGTGAAATTGTGTGTGCATAGAACACCTCCAGAAGCTCAATATCGGTGGTTATTACCGAGATAAGGCTGCCCTTGTTGCGGCATTCCAGCTTTGCGGGACATAGCTCACGCAGTTTTTTGAAAACCTTATCCCGCAGTATTGCCAGCAGACGGAATGCAATATAATGGTTGGAATACTGCTCGGCGTAGTGCAGAATTCCCCGCAGCAGC
>JBJERK010000082.1:0-4526 GCA_051882255.1 Ruminiclostridium sp. | reverse complement strand
GTGGAGAATTACGCTAAATGCGGGATAAAAAAAGACGGCGGCGACGACTGCGACGCTACAAGCGGAGCGCTGATTTTTGCAAGGGTAAGCCTGATACCCAACGGCTTTGAAATAACAGGCGGAAAGGGCGTTGGAATTGTTACAAAGGCGGGACTTGACCGGCCCGTCGGGGAGTTTGCAATTAACTCCGTCCCGAGGAAAATGATAACCCGGGAAGTTCTTGAAACTGCCGAAAAATACGGATACAGCGGCGGTTTTCGTGTGGAAATCTCAGTGCCGGACGGGGAAGAAATTGCAAAGAAAACCTACAATCCGAGAATGGGGATAGAGGGCGGAATTTCTATAATCGGAACAAGCGGAATCGTTGAGCCTATGAGCAATTCCGCCCTTATCGAAACTATCCGTGTAGAGGCGAAAATGCGCCGGGCGGAGGGGTATAAAAACCTCCTGCTTACCCTCGGAAATTACAGCGAAAGCTTTATTCAGCGCTCTATGCCATTTGCTCTCCAAAAAAGCGTTAAGTGCAGCAATTTTATCGGAGAAGCTATTGATATTGCCCTCCAAAACGGCTTCCTGCGTGTGCTTATAATCGGGCATATCGGAAAGCTTGTTAAGCTTGGGGCAGGCATTATGAACACACATTCGGCGCAGGCTGACGGCAGAATGGAGGTGCTTGTGACCTGCGGATTGCTTGCAGGAGCAGACAGCGAATTGCTGAAAAAGCTGCCCGATTGTGCTACCGTTGACGCTGCCCTTGAAATTCTGAAAAGCGGCGGATATATGGAGAAAACTCTTGAAATTCTCGCAAAACGTGCGGAATATTATCTTAATGCAAAGGTAAAAAACAGCATTGAAATCGGAGCGGTTATGTTTTCGGACAAGCTTGGAGTAAGGGTGAAAACCTCCCTTGCCGACAGGCTTATAACGCTTATTTCGGAGGAATATAATGGTTGATTTTGTAGGTGCAGGCTGCGGCGCTGCGGATTTGATAACCCTGCGGGGAAAGAAGCTGCTGGAGAATGCAGACGTAATAATATACGCAGGCTCTCTTGTAAATCCCGAATTGCTTCAGTATGCAAAGGCGGAATGTGAGATACATAACAGCGCATATATGACCCTTGACGAGGTAATTTCTGTTATAGAAAATGCGGAAAAAGAGGGGAAAAATACCGTCCGTCTGCATACGGGCGACCCCTCTCTTTACGGTGCAATAAGAGAGCAGATGGACAGGCTGGATAAGCTTTCAATTGCTTATGAAATCTGCCCCGGAGTAAGCTCCTTCTGCGGTGCGGCAGCGGCGCTGAAAGCAGAATATACCCTCCCGGGAGTGTCCCAGACGGTAATTATAACGAGAATGGCGGGGCGCACCGCCGTGCCCGAAAAAGAAAGCATAGAAAGCCTTGCCGCCCACGGTTCAACTATGGTTATTTTTCTTAGCACAGGTATGCTTTCCGAGCTTTCACGGCGGCTTATATCCGGCGGTTACAGCTATGAAACTCCCGCCGCAATAGTCTATAAGGCAAGCTGGGCTGACGAAAAAATCTGCCGCTGCAGAGTAGGCACTCTTTCGGAAACCGCAGAGAAAAACAGGATAAAAAAGACTGCTCTGATTGCTGTCGGCGAATTTCTCGGAAGCGATTATGAGCTTTCAAGGCTGTATGACAAAAGCTTTGAAACAGAATTCAGAAAGGCTGAAAAATGAAAATTTCCATAATTTCATTTACGGAAAAAGGGCGGATTTTATCTCAAAAAATAAGCGGACTTTTTTCGGAAGAACATGGGGTAAAACGATACTGCTACCATAAAAAACAGGACGAAAATTCCGAGGCTTTTTCGGATATAAAGGAGCTTGTTTCCCGTATTTTTTACAGCAGCGGCGCTCTCATTTTTATCTGCGCCTGCGGTATTGCGGTGCGCTCGATTGCTCCTTTTATCCGTTCAAAAGCAACCGACCCTGCGGTTATAGTGATAGACGACTGCGGCAGCTTTGTGATACCGATTTTATCGGGACATCTTGGCGGCGCAAACAGATTAGCGGAAATAATCGCCGAAAAAACCGGCGCAAAAGCGGTTATCACAACAGCTACGGACATAGGCGGCGCTTTTTCCCCCGATAGCTTTGCGAAGGCAAACAATCTTGTTATAACTAACCTTTCCGCCGCAAAGGAAATAGCTGCGGTGGTGCTTGACAATGAAAAAATCGGGCTTGTGAGCGACTATGAATGTAAAAATATACCGCCCGAAATTGCAGAAAATACGCCCTGTCGGACGGGTATCTGTATCTCCTCGGACTGCGGCAAAAAGCCCTTTGAAATTACGCTTAATCTCCTGCCGAAAAATATCTGCATAGGCATAGGCTGTAAGCGGGGAACGCCCTGCAATAAAATCGAAGCCCATATTTTTGATAGCCTTTTGGGTGCAGGAATTGATAAGCGCAGGCTTTGCTGTGCCGCTACAATTGACATAAAAGCAGATGAAGCGGGCATTATAGAGTTCTGCAAAAAGAACAGCCTTAAGCTAATTACTTATACCGCCGAACAGCTTATGAGCGCAAGCGGAGATTTCAAAAAATCTGATTTTGTGCTTTCGCAGACGGGAACGGATAACGTCTGCGAAAGAAGCGCAGTTTTGACAGGCGGCAGGCTGATAATGCCCAAAATGGCGGCGAATGGCGTAACCGTGGCGGCGGCAGAGCTGCCCACGGAAATTGATTTTGAAAAGAGGATTTTATGAAGCTGTATATTGTTGGTTTTGGCTGCGGAAGCCGTGAGGGAATGACGATTGAGGCGGAAAAGGCAATCGGGCGCAGCGATCTGGTTGTGGGCTATACCGTTTACGCCGAGCTTTTAAGGGAATTTTTCCCCGAAAAGGAGTTTTATTCTACCGCTATGAGGCAGGAAAAGCAGCGGGTTGAATACGCCTTGGAACAGGCGGAATCGGGCAGAACCGTTTCTCTTATTTGCAGCGGCGACAGCGCTGTTTACGGAATGGCGGGGCTTGCCTTTGAGCTTTTAGAAAAGTACCCGAATACCGAAATTGAGCCTGTTGCGGGAGTAACCGCCGCATTAAGCGGAGGAGCAATACTCGGCGCTCCACTTACACACGATTTTGCGGTTATCAGTCTTTCAGACCTGCTAACTCCCATAGACAAAATATTCAGGCGGCTGAAATGTGCCGCAGAGGGGGATTTTACAATAGCGCTTTACAATCCTTCATCGAAAAAGCGAGCGGATTATCTTGAAAAAGCCTGCAAAATTCTGCTTGAATACAAAGCCCCGGATACCGTCTGCGGATATGTGAAAAACATTGGCAGAAAGGGGCAGGAAAGCAGAGTCCTGACATTAAGAGAACTTGAAAAAACCCGGGCTGATATGTTCACGACTGTTTTTATCGGCAATAGCGAAACCAAAAATATCGGCGGAAAAATGGTGACGCCGAGAGGATATGAAAATGTGTAGAATACTGATTTTTGGCGGTACCTCCGAGGGTCGGGAGCTTGCGGAATACTGCGCAGAAAACAGAATTTCCGCCTGTGTTTCCGTAACAACAGACTACGGCGCAGAGCTTCTCCCCAAAAGCGCTTACATAAAGCCGCTTATCGGAAAGCTGGAAAAGGCTGAAATGGCAAAGCTTATTTCCGGGAAAAATTTCAGTCTTGTAATCGACGCCACCCACCCTTATGCAGGACTTGCAACGGAAAATATCCGCCTTGCTTGTGAAGAAACGGGAGCGGAATATTTTCGCCTGATAAGGAAAAGAGAAGTTGCTGCCGAGGGGAAAATATTCGATGATATGAGCGGGCTTATTGACTATCTGAACGCAGGAAATAAGCGGATTTTAAGCACGCTCGGCAGCAAGGAGCTGCCCATATTAAGCGGCGTAAACAACCGCTTTGAGCGGGTGTGGCTGCGGGTTCTGCCTGCTGAGGGAATTGTTGATTACTGCAAAAGCTTTGGCTTTGACAAGAACAAAATTATCATAGGAAAAGGTCCCTTTTCTATAGCAGAAAATATTGCTCATATCAAAAAAAGCGGCGCAGAAATTCTTGTTACAAAGGAAAGCGGAGCGGCTGGCGGCTACCCCGAAAAGGTTATGGCGGCAAGGCAGCTTGCAATTGAGCTTGCGACCATAAAACGCCCCGAAGAAACGGGCTTTGGAATTGATGAAATAAAGGAAATATTAAGGGCAAAAGAATGAAAATATATATAGTCGGAATTGGTATGGAGGGGCAGAAAACACTCACGGCTGAGGCGTTGGCGGTTATCGAATCCGCTGATGTTCTGATAGGCGCAAAGCGCATGGTTGAGCCGTTTTCACACCTTGGAAAGAATACTTTTATAAGCTGGAAAACCGAAGAAATCGCTGAATTTATCCGTAATAATTCCCGTTCTTCTGTGGCAGTTCTTATGTCCGGCGACTGCGGCTTTTACAGCGGGTCGGAAAGGCTTATTTCTGCACTGTCAAGCTATGAAACCGAGGTTATAAGCGGGATTTCCTCCCCTGCTTATTTCTGCGCAAAGATAAGG
>JBJERK010000081.1:0-4568 GCA_051882255.1 Ruminiclostridium sp. | reverse complement strand
GTACAAGGACAGCCCCCGTTTTTTCCGCTAAGTAGCTATGCTCAAAGTAGGCGGCATTATATCTTCCCGGGGTAAGAATTACGTTTATTCCCCCGCAGTTCACATAATCCATAGTGCTTCTCAGCAGCGCCGCATAGTTCCTGTTGTCGGTTATGCGGTTGCTTTCAAAGGCGGCAGGGCTTGCCATTCTGCAAAGCTCTCTTGCAATCAGGGGATAGCTTGCGCCTGAGGGGATTCGCAGGTTGTCTTCAAGTATGTACCATTCCCCGTCCTTCGCCTGCACAAGGTCTATTCCCGAAATGTGGCTGTAAATGCCCTTTGGCGGGGTTACTCCCGCACAGGGCGCAAGATAGCCCTTTGAGATATACACGAAATCCTCGGGGATAATTCCGTCCTTTATGATTTTACCCTCGGAATATATGTCCTTTAAGAACAGGTTCAGAGCGTCAACACGCTGCACAAGTCCCTTTTCCATAGAGTCGAAATCCTTTGCGGAAATAACCCTTGGAATTGCGTCAAAGGGGAAAAGCTGTTCTTTGAAGGTGCCGTTTTTATAAATTCCGAACTTTACTCCGTAACGTGCAAGCAGCTCGTTTATTGCAGCAGCGTCTGCAACAGGGGTATCGGAAAATTTCTTAAGCTCCATTAAACTCCATCTCTTTTCCTATAAGAAAAATTAAAAACGAAAAAGGCGCTTTGGAAAAACCAAAACGCCTTTGTTTCTATATTTGTATTATAGCACTATAAAAGGGGCTTGTCAACGATAAAAATGACAGATATTGATAAAATTTATGCATTTTAATGGTGTATATCCACAAAAACAAGGAAAAATCCCCGTTTTTTTGAAATGGATTTTATAAAATCCTGCATAATTTCTATTGTTCAAAAGCCAAAAAGCGGCGCTTTTGCTTACTGCAAATAAAAAACGGAGCGTTTATACGTTCCGTTTTACTGTGCATTAGTCTTCCGCCAGTCCGCATTTGACACAAACTCCTCGATAAAAAGCTCGTTTTCCTTTTGCTCAGCAGCCTTGTACTCCTCAATCTGCTGCTCCTCCAGCTTATCCAGCTTGGAGACCTCCTTTGTGGCTTCGATAACCTTTTCAAGCTGGGCTTCCGCCTCCCGCTCCTTAAGCATTATCTGATGCCGCTTTAAGTGCAGCTCCTGCTGCTTTGCGGAAATGTAGCGGCGGTGTACCGAAATATCTGCGGGGGTTGTGCCCTTTGCGTACATCTGCGTAAGCTCACGGTTAAGCCTTGCCAGCTCTTCGAGTATATCCTCAAGCTCCGCCTTAAGCCGCTCTGCCTCGCCTCTTATCTCCGCTAAAGTCCCCTTTTCCGTTTCAAGGGTCTGGTTGCGGTAGCGTTTAAGGCTTTCAAGGGTGAACACAAATTTTTTCACAGTCTGTCACCTCCGAAATAGTCTTATTCCACAGCCTCTTTGAGCAGCCTTACCGTCTCCTCAAGAGAAAAGCTCTCCTGAGTACCCTGTGTAAGAAAGGCGTTTATCTTGTCTATCCTGCTTATCGCCTCGTCAAGCTTCGGGTTTGTGCCCGCCTTGTAGGCGCCGATTGAAATAAGGTCGATATTTGAATTGTAAAGAGAAAGATAGTTCCTGAGCTTCGCCGCCGCTTCCTTGTGGTCTTTTGTGGCAACCGTTGACATAAGACGGGAAACGCTTGGAAGAATGTCAATTGCGGGATAGTGGTTCTGGGCGGCGATTTTTCGGGACAGGATAATATGTCCGTCGATAATTCCTCGTACAGTATCCGCAATAGGCTCGTTTGTGTCGTCACCCTCAACAAGTACTGCGTAAATTCCCGTTATACTGCCCTTTTCAAAGCAGCCTGCACGCTCTAAAAGCTTAGGCATAGCAGCATAAATCGAGGGGGTATAGCCTCTTGCAATAGGCGGCTCTCCGATAGAAAGACCGACCTCACGGTTTGCCATAGCAAAACGGGTAAGGTTATCCATCATCAGAAGCACGTCCTTGCCCTGGGACATATAGTATTCTGCAATTGCTGTGGCGGTCATTGGGCATTTGTAGCGCATCATAGCAGGCTGGTCGGAGGTAGCGACAACCACAACGGAACGAGCCATACCCTCCTCGCCCAGATCGTTCTCGATAAACTCCCTTACCTCGCGTCCACGCTCTCCCACAAGGGCGATAACGTTAATATCCGCCTTTACCTTCCTTGCAATCATACCCATAAGGGTACTTTTACCGACGCCGGAGCCTGCAAAAATACCTATTCTCTGCCCCTTGCCCAAGGTCAGCAGTCCGTCTATTGCCTTAACGCCAAGCTCAATGGGCTGGGAGATTTTCGGTCTTGTAAGGGGATTTGAAGGGTTTCCCGAAATTGAGATACTTCCCGTATATTCTATTTCCCCGCCGCCGTCAATGGGGTTTCCGATAGCGTCGATTATTCTGCCTGCAAGCCCCTCGCCCGTCTTTACCATAAGCTTTCCGCCGGTATTGTCAACGATACTTCCGGGGCCTATTCCCTCAATATCGGTATAGGGCATAAGCAGCACCTTTTCCGACTGGAAGCCTACTACCTCGGCGAAAATGTAGCTTTGCATATCCTTAGAGTATATGCGGCAGATGTCGCCGATACTACATTCCGGGCCGCTTGCCTCAATAGTCATACCCACGATTTTTTCGATTTTGCCCATATAGCGGTAGGAGTCGAACTCCTTAAGCTCTTCTCTGAAGCCCTTTAAATCCATAGAGAAGCCTCCTTAGCCCTCAGCGGGCGGCTCTTCGGAAGGGGGATTTTCGTTTTTCTCCCGGTTTTCCGCTTTCTTGTCCTTTATAATGTCTGTAAGCTTCTTATCCCTGTATTTTCCTCTGCCTAACTGCTCAATCATCTTAAGCTGGGTAGAAATTCCTGCGTCGGTAATCTCGCTTCCGTCGTCGATTATAAGCGTACCCTCGGGCGCGTCCTTAAGTATCTCGATTTCTACGTTTGTGCAGCTGCGGAACACCTGCTCCAATAGCTCGGAGTCAATCTGTGCCTCCTCGCTTATGTCAAGCTGGGACAGCATAAGCCGCACGTTCTTGCTGTTGCGGTATTTCTTTCCTGCCTCACGAATCATTTTCGTAATAACCGCCTTGTCCTTTTGTTTCAGGCTGTCAACGGTGATTTTCTGTGCGATTTCAAAGATAGTATCAAAAAGCTGCCGCTCGTTTTGTTTGAAAATTTCTTCCTTGCCTGCCGAAACTTCCTCCGAAAGGGCTTTAAGCTCCATAAGGCTGTCCTTGCACTTTTTCAGCGCCTTTACATAGCCGTCGTCGTAGCCCTGCTTAAGACCCTCGTCGTAGCCCTGCTGTCTGCCCTCGGCGTCGGCTCTTTTTCTGATTTCCTCCGCCTCGGTCTTTGCGTCCTCAATAGTCTTTGCGGCGATTTCCTTTGTTTTCTCGTATATTTCCGCCGCCTTTTCCTTGGCGCGAAGCACAAAACGCTCCGCTTCCTTTTCGTATCTGTCCCGCATAGCCTCGTATTCGGCGGTAAGCTTTTCACGCTCTAAGCGTGCCGCCTCCGCCTCTACGGTTTCGGGCTGTTCCTGTTCCTTTTGGGGCAGTTCCTGCTCTGTAATATCTTCGGTTTCTTCCCATTCCGGGGGCTGCTGAGGTCGTCTTTGCGTACCGTACACGGTTTTCATAATCGGCGGCTCGCTGTCCTCGCTGCGGGGATAGCCGTAGCCGAAACCGCCCTTGATTATACCTGCCATAGTGCCAACAACCCCCTTTTCCCGTATTTTTATACAGGGTGGCGAATAATCGTCACCCTGTCAGCTTGTATTGTTTATGATAATTTGCGGCTTTGCTGTACTGCCAAAAAATAAGGCAATCAGGCAATAATCTCGTCGTCGCCGCCCTTGGAGATAGTAAGAGCGCCCTCGTCCTCAAGCCGGCGTATAATAGCAACAATTCTCTGCTGCGCCTCCTCAACGTCACGCATACGGACATTGTGGAGATACTCAACGTCGGTCTGGGTGGATTCCTTGCTTCGGGAGGACATATTTGCGTAAATTGCCTCCGCAACCTCGGCGGTTGAGCCTTTTATTGCAATAGCAAGGTCCTTCGGGTCAACCTGCGGGATAAACGCCTGAATGGACATGGAGTCAAGATGAACAATATCCTCGAAAACGAACATCTTCTGACGGATTTCCTCTGCGAGCTTCGGGTCGCGCATATTCAGCTCGTCGAAAATGAACTTTTCGGTAGAGCGCTCTACCTTGTTCAGTACGTCTGCTATGTAGTTTATGCCGCCAACCTCCATGCTTTCGGTGGTGACAAGGTTTGAGAACTTCTTCTCTAAGGTCGCTTCAACGCTTTTTATAACGTCGGGGGAAGCGGATTCCATCTTCGCAATACGCTCAACTACCTCAATACGCACGTCCTTCGGCAGCTCGGACAGGATAGCGGAAGCCTGGTCGCTTCTTGCGTAGGAGAGTATAAGCGCAATAGTCTGCGGGTGTTCGTTCTGTACTATTGCAAGCAGGTTCTTGTAATCCGCCTTTCTTACGAAGGCAAAAGCCTTTGTCTTAAGCTGCTTTGTAATC
>JBJERK010000080.1:0-4572 GCA_051882255.1 Ruminiclostridium sp. | reverse complement strand
TCCTTCCTGCTTACGGCGCTTGAGGACGCTTCACAAAGCTATGTGCGGATTTCGGGACTTATCGCAATAATGGCGGCAGGAATGGCTATTCTTTACCGTAAGCCCGAGCTTTCAAAGCGCCTTTCCGCCAAATACAACAAGCTCTGGGTATGCGCCGAAATCGCCCTTTTCGCCCTTGTGGGTGCAGAAACCCGTATCGAAACCCTTGCAAGCTGCGCTCTTCCTATGCTTGCAGTTCTGCTGGCGGCTATGCTTTGCAGAATGACTGGAGTTTTCCTCTGCCTTATCGGCACAAGGCTGAACCCGAAGGAACGACTGTTCTGTATGCTTGCCTATACGCCAAAGGCTACTGTGCAGGCAGCAATCGGCGCAATCCCGCTTTCAATGGGGCTTGCCTGCGGAGAGCTGGCGCTGGCGGCAGCAGTTCTTGCAATTATAATCACTGCGCCTTTCGGGGCGTTTATGATTGATACAACGGCGAAAAGGCTGCTTAAGGCGGAATGAGGGAGGTTTTAGATGAATAAGGATTGGTCGGAACTGAATAAAACAATGCAGGCGGGGCTAAAGAAAAAAGACAGCTTTTCTTCGGGGATTGATACGCTGATAGAGCTGCGCTGTCAGCTTATGGAAACAATAACGGGCTTTAAGGAGCTGCCGGAAGAAGACTTCAGCGCTATGCCCTACATAAACGCCAAAGGCTATCACAGCAAGACAATCGCCTATTCCCTTTGGCACATTTTCCGCATCGAAGATATAGTCGCCCATACCCTTATTACCGATACCGGGCAGATTTTCTTTTCGGGAGACTACCGGAAGCGGATAAATTCCCCGATTATCACCACGGGAAACGAGCTTCAAAAGGAAGAAATCGGGGATTTTTCAAGGCAGCTTTTGATTGATGAGCTGTACGCTTACATCAATGAGGTTTATGAGTCAACAAATGCAATTCTAAAAAGCCTTTCCTTTAAGGATATGAAAACGAAAATAACGGAGGAAAAGCGGCAAAAGCTGCTTTCTCTTAGGGTTGTAAGCGAGGACGAAAACGCCTTCTGGCTTATAGATTACTGGTGCAGTAAGGATATACGGGGGCTTATTCAGATGCCTTTTTCAAGACATCATATTATGCATATTGAAGCCTGTCTGCGGATAAGGGACAAGCTTTCGGCAAAAAAGTAAAGGAGCGACTTATGGGAGAACTTTCAAAGCTGCCGAATATCGGCAAAACCGTAGAAGAACAGCTTTTGCAGGTCGGAATAACCACAGCCGTGGAGCTGAAAAGCGCAGGAGCAAAGGCTGCCTGGCTGAAAATACAGGAGATTGACGAAACAGCCTGTATTCACCGCCTGCTTGCCCTTGAGGGTGCAATCCGAGGGGTTAAGAAAAGCTTACTGCCCGAAGAAATAAAGGCGGATTTAAGGGAATTTTATCGGGAACACAAGAAGTAATGCAGAAAAAATACTGCAACAAAAACAGCCCGAAAAGCAATTCATAGCTTCCCGGGCTGTTATCAGTTCTGCCATTCTATCTGTTCACCTGTAATCAGCGGGTACCTTACGGTTTCAGTGCCGTCAAGGTTCTCCTTGTGCATATCCACAGCGGTTATGCGGTGATTTTCATAGGTGTTGTAGTAGTAAATACCCTTGTCTGCGTTGCAGCAGGAGGTGTAAAGCGTTATCTCGTACTTTCCCTCCCCTACGTCGCAGCAGCCTCTCTGCTGGTCAACAGAGCCTAAAATGTGGAAGAACTGGCTTACGCTTTCATTTTCCGTTTCTCCCGAAACCGAGTTTGCTCTTACAAAGGCTACCCGGACAAAGCGGGACTGGGAGGATAAATCTCCGGGAAGCCCGAGAGCGCCCATTCCCCTGCTGTAATTCTTAAGCGGCAGCTTGTCCGAAAAGCAGTTTTTCGGGTTCTGGGGCGACAGGTGCATATAATTGTTGAGGGCGAACATCTGCTCGGGGAAGGTAGGGTTGTTGGTAAGGACGCCTGCGGGGTTGTCGTAAACCTTTATACCCTCCGCAACCGACTCAACGGTTATGCAGTCGTTTTTGTCGGCGATTATCCAGTGAAGCTGAGCCACGGGCAATTCGGGGCTGAATGGGGTATTCAGTATATTTATCCTGCCCAGCAGCTCTCTTGCCTCGCCTACGGTTTTGCACTGAGCTAAAATGCAGGGGATAAACTCGAACTGGGCAACGTTGTCCTTACCCTCGGCAGGCTCACGGTAGACAGCGTTTCCGACAAAGTTAAGTCCTGCCATACAAAGACCCTTTTCATTCATAGCGTCGTAGTAAAGGGGACAGCCGCCCACGTTATACGCCATTCCGATTAATGCATAGTGGTTTTTAAGCTCTCCCGCAAAGCGGAAATTGAAAGGGTAATTGCGGGGAGTAACCGTTACCTCGTCCCCGTATGAAAACTCGTAGTCAAGGGTTCTGCCGAAGTAGAAATCCTTTGTTTTATAGGTTGCAGCAGTGCACATAAAATACGCCTCCTTGAAAGATTAATGTATTATACCACGATTTTGCCTCAAAATCAATAGTTTTGAAGAAATGCACCGAAAAAGGCTCTTACAGTTATATAATGTGCGTAAGATTATGATTTTATTGCAGAAGCAGAGCTTTACAAGCCGAATATTTCCCGGGAAAAAGGCGGATAATAAATTTTTCCCGAAAAAATGAATTTTTTTGCAAAAAGGTATTGACAAATCCGGAAATATGATATATAATATTAAAGCAATGTGAAATTGCACTTTGACTGGGTGTGGCGCAGTTGGTAGCGCGCTACCTTGGGGTGGTAGAGGCCGTGGGTTCAAGTCCCGTCACTCAGACCAGAGTAAAATCCCTAAATAAAGCCATTTGTGAGCAATCACAGATGGCTTTATTTCTTTTGTAGAATGTCGTATCTACATACATCTACGAATTTTTGCCCGATTTTTGTAGATGGGTCTTCCCTGTCAAAATGCTTACAGGCGTATTTTTTCCAATTATGCTCTTCTGTTTTCAATGTGCGGAGCAATGAATGTACCGGTCATATCCTTATAAAGCAAATGCTTACGCCCTTTTGAGATATGTAGGTATATATTGCTTGTCGTTTCAATATCAGCGTGTCGTAACCAAGCCTTTACCGATTCTAAATCCCAACCCTTGTCAAACAAGATACTTGCCGTGCTATGCCGCAAATCGTGAAAGCGCATTTCCGGAAGATTATGACGTTTAAGCGCCCTCTGAAAACTTCTTGTAACACAATCAGGACGATATAATCTTCCATCAGGCTGTGTGAATATATATTCCGACTTATTATATATTGCACCATACTCGACTTGATTTTCTTTCTGTTTCTCTTTTATGCTGAGAAAAAGGTCTCTTACTTCCGGAAGAAGTTCGTATGTTTCGTGACTACTTGCCGTTTTAGTGGTGTCCTTATAAACGATTGTCTTGTTCTTAACTACGGTTGATTTTATTTCCATAGTATTTTTATCAAAATCAACTGCATCCCATTTCAAACCAAGGACCTCACTTTTACGCAAACCATAGTAGAGAGCAACATAAACAAGCGGATATATCTCTTCATATTGTAAAGCAGATAGCATTTTATTTGCTTCACTTGCCGTCATATATACATTTTTATCCTTAGCCATAGTGGTTTTCGCTATTCTTGGTATAGGAACGTTTAATGCAGGATTTCCGTGAATGTATTCAAATATTACCGCCTCGTTCAACACCGCCTTTATCAAAGCCGCATGTCCTCTGACCGAAGTAATATCCAGCCCTCCTGCCTTACCGTCAAGTCGTCCGCTTGTTATCTTATAATAATAGTAATCGGAAATTTGTTTGGGCTTTAACTGTTTTAACGTTACGCCAAGTTGACTAAAATATGGTATTATATGCCTCTCGGCAAACACTTGATATTTCTCCCACGTGGACATCTGAATTGTTCCTTTTTTCCTGATAAGCCAAGCTGCAACAAAATCAGCAAAAAGCATATTGCCATTTTCGTTGCCGGAAATATCTGAAGAAAAAATTCCCTCAACACTTGAATTCTTTACTTTGTTTTCTAACTCCTGTATTTTTTCAAAAAGCATTTTATTAGCTAACATTTCATTCTTCTTTGTTGCAGGAAGTTCTGTACATATCCATCTTCGGCACTTTTTGTTTACATCATCCGCCGGCTTTTCCGGATATATTTCACTTTTTTCTCCATATAATACCATATGCCATTTACCATTTTTTTCGTATATCCTGCCTGTTATCATAATATTACCTCCCATCTTCGATAAACAGACAGCACATCTTTTACTCTAACAATGGCATTATACCACTTTAAAACGTAAAAGTCAAGTCTATGTTGTCCGATTGCCGGTTGCCGCCGGTCAAATGCAAAAGTAAATGCAAAAAACCGGTAAGAAATGTTGCAATAACCCTTGCACAAACGCCTGAAAAATCGAAAAAGTGTTGCAATAAGTTATGCACGAAATGTGGTATAATCAAGGTGTCCGAAATGCCGGAAAAGAGGAACCATGAAATTTCAACACCTTAATTTAACCGACAGATGTGTAATAGAAAAACACCT